>CAIMNF010000211.1 GCA_903842755.1 Oligoflexia bacterium | reverse complement strand
TTGGGGCCAATCTTGGTGCCGAAACCCATTCGGAGTACCTTTTATTTCAAGGAAGTGTGCTCTCTGAAAATGTAGCGGGCTTCCTGGACTTATTGGCCGAAATGATGACCGCCCCTAGCTTTAGCGCAAAAGAATTAGAAAAAATTAAAAAAGAAGAAATCTCGCAACTGGGTGACTTATTAGCTCAGGACAGTGCCTTAGCAAGACTTCGCTTTGACCAAACCTTTTTTAAAGGCCATCCTTATGCAAAAGCCAACGAGGGCCGAATCGCAGACGTAAAAAACATCACCCTTTCGGACATTCAATCGCAATACCAAAAGTTAATCCGGGACCAGCAGATGTTAGTTTTAGTGAGTGGAGACACGCAAGCGACGGCGCTTGATCCTTTTTTAAGCCAAATGCGCCAAAAAAGGCAAATCTCGGGCCCTCCTATGGAACCGATACCCGAGTTCAAAAATTTCCCGAAAAAAATGCGCGTAGTGATATTCGATAAACCCGGCCGCACACAAACCCAAATTCGAATCGGTCAACAGGGGGTTGCAATCCGCTCCCCTGACCTAGACGCCCTTGAAATTGCAAATACGGCCTTCGGCGGAGGCGGCTTTCACTCCATCCTCATGACCGAGCTAAGAAGTAAAAAAGGTACAGGCTGGACCTATGGAGCCAATAGTAATTTTAAAGTAGGCTCACAGCCCCATTCCTGGAAGATTGGCTTTTTTCCGAGTAACGCCAATACGCCAAAAGCCATCGTTCGCACACTTGAACTCATCAAAGACCTAAAGGAAAAAGGAATTCGTCAGGAAGAGTTTGACTTTGCAAAACAAAGCATGCTGAATGGCGCTGGTTTTAATTATAACACCCCCTCCAAACGCCTGGAAAATACCTTGGTCGAAAAACTTTTTGACCTACCGGCTGGCTACCATAAAAACCAAGCCGAACGTCTAAAAGCTATTACTTTGGAGCAAGTGAATACCGCCCTCAAAAATTTCATCACCCCCGACCAACTTATGATTGGCCTGGTGGGCACAGCTTCAGTGATTAAAAAGGATTTAGCTCGCGCCCTGCATCTTCCGGAAAACGAAATTGAAGTCCAAAACTACCTAGTTGAGTAATCTCATTATTGAGCATGAACCGTATTAGGATCAACGGGAAAGCGGTGCGGATGCACTTCTGACGAAGGCTCGATTGCGCCTTCCGAACCTTCAGGGATTACAGCTTGGAGCCCTTCCAATACGTTTTCGCAAACTGCTTTCTTATTCCCCGAAAGTAACAACTGCTTCAACATCACATTCGAACCCATCGCCGTTCCAGCAAGAGTAAAAAACATGATCCATCCCACTTCTGTGTTATTGCCCGTTGCCAGAATATAATTTGCATAATTGGTCGCAACCGAATACACCGCCTCGACCAAATTTGCGATTACCTTGACCTTTTTTTCAGACATATTCATTCGCTTCGCGAGCTGAATAAATTTCCCTGCTGCCGAAGTCATTTGACCTTGCGACAAGACGGAGCCTCCAATCGCGCCCAAAAGTCCTAACCAAGTCGGTGACTTGTGGGTGTATTGAGACAGATGCAACGCTGAATTAGAAAGCAAAGCGTAAAGAGTAAACAAGGATTCAGTAAAGGTAAACCGAATCACCGCAGGCTTCTCACCAGAGACTCGGTTCAAACTAATCCCATTTTTAAACCGAGCGTACACTCTTGAGAAGTAATTCAGCGGATCTTTTGGTTCACTGTAATATTTTTTAATCGCTTCAAGCTCTACCGAAGCTTCGTCTTTGTCGGGCAAACTATGGTCGACCCATACGCCGTGATTCGTCCAATTGTTATTGGGAATATTATTTAGAGCGAAAAAAGCTACCGGAACGCAATAAAGTGCTACCGAGGCGGCCATAATTTCTGGAGGGATTCCATGAAACAAAGACAAACCAAAGTATTGAATTGCCCCGTTCGCGACCACTCGAATGGTGGCCACGCCAAGTTCGCCTGCGCTTCGATTCAACAAACCGCGCGGCTCGAGCTCGGCCATGTGTCCTAATAGTCGTCCCGTTTCCTCATGGGTCAGCGTAATCTCTTCCGCATGAGTGCCTACAATCCCCCGTGCCGCGAGAGAAGCCGCTTCCGGCAGTGTGAAATTATCGTCCGCCGCATTGACCGCCCTCCCCGGTTTAGGCATCTCCAGAAATGCGACTTCAATTTTTACATTTGGATTAAGCTGCTGCGCAACGTGCGCCTTTTGTTGGAAATCAGCCACCATGGCCTCAACCTCTTTGCGGTTGTCCAACACTCCTATTTGAGTTTCAAGATGATTTTGATCCCCACCCCGTGAAAGTCTAAAACCCGCAGTCAAGGGTCCTTCCGCAGCCACTGACTGCTGTATCCCAAAACCGTTGATTGAAGAGAGTAATGTAATAACGAACAGAACAAATATCTTGTACATCTTTACTTTCTTTATCGGTCCAATCCCAATAACTTGTCGAGAATAAGGGTTCTGTGGGTATCTCGTCAAGAACAATGCCCGAAGAAGGTCAGCATTTGGTGAGATTTTTTTAAATAAATTTAGTTTAAACAATTATTTTCGTATCCGTGGCAAGGTGATGTTTTGCTCTTTAAAATAGGCAGCCCGATACGTGTAACCATTGGGACTGACTACATCAATGACCACAGGCAAATGGTAGCGCTCCGAAACCATTTGGGCCGCTCGCACATGTTCAGCGGTTATGGGATGCAGGGTACTCTCGACCACTTGATCAAAGACCACTTCTTGACCAGCCCCGTTCTTCATCGAGGCCTTAACCGTGCTAAACCCATCGACGGCAGGCGAAGAAACGACTAACTCGAGATAATCGGGACGCACGTTCGGATCGGCGGCCCTCATTTTTCCTAAAAGCACGTCGGCCTCTTTAATCAACGGAGTGGAATAAACGCCATTGTATGCTTCGACTTTAAAATCACCATAGTGGATAAAGCGTTCCCCCACACGTGCCTGGACCGTCATGGCAATTTCGCGCTCTGTACTGCGCGACGCCACTTCTAACTCTAAGCCTTCGCTGACTTGAATTACCTGGTGGCATGCTGGATCTTTTAAAGTCCAAAGATCGTAATCAGTCCAATGAAGATTCGGATTTTTCACTTCCGAAAGATTGCTAAAGTTTGCAACTTGAATCGACTGTCCTGCATTGGGATCATATTTTAACTCATGCAGAAGTCCCAATTTCTGTGCGTCGGAAAACGCTTGCACCGGAAGTGGCTGGACTGCCGCAATTTCAGACTCAGACAAACTACTCACATTACAATTTGCACAGGTCCGGGTCTTATAATCGATTTGAATATCGTCGGATGCACCCGTGTAGTTAGACTCCATTTCGGAAATCAGGGCTTTTACACGAACGGCATTTTGAAGCTCGGCCTCTTTCATTAAAACGTCGTAATTCGCCCATAAATCCAACAAGGGTTTATTTGCCCGCACACCACTCACTATCGGCATTTCATGCAAAGTAAAGCCAAATTGGCCAA
Organism: Oligoflexia bacterium; assembly: GCA_903842755.1. Taxonomy (GTDB): domain Bacteria; phylum Bdellovibrionota; class UBA1018; order UBA1018; family CAIMNF01; genus CAIMNF01. The sequence continues at coordinate 6,399 of CAIMNF010000211.1, read as the reverse complement.
TCGGGTTTTTCCATTTGGTCGGCTTGGCAATTTTGATGTTCTTAGTGCCAACGGTTAGGACCACGTCTTTTGAAACAAGTTTTGCATTGGAGGACGCAATCCATTCAAAAAATGGTTTGGCTTTTTTCCAGTCTTCTTTGGTGTAAGTAGAAAAATACTGGATCATGCCCTGACGATCCAATTCGGCCGGACTAATCGACGGCAATTTTCCTAAGATTTCAGCCTTGGCTTCCTTCAAGCCCTTGATCATCGATTTAAGCATGGCTTGTTCTTTAGCCATGTCCTTTGCATAGGTGATGTGAATCAGGGCACGGAGCATTTTTTTGTCTGTCACTTTTTCTACGGGCTTAATTGCAGGTTTTTCATCTGCAGGAACAGCGTCAAGGTTCTGAGCGGCATCCGCCGTATCTTCCGCTTCGGTTTCAGCCAATACAGCAGTTTCGCCCGTTTTAGGGTCTACTTCTGCCTTATAAACCAAATCACGATCGATCGTTGTGCTGGTAAAGTTTTCAAACTCAAGCTCCGAAAACGCCTTATTTGAAATAATCAACCGGGTGCGTTTATTTTTTAGCACCGCTTTCACCGCGGTATCTTTGAACCATTCGCTAAATTTTTGTTCTAAGTTCAGATCAGCGCTTTCGCCCAAGCGCTGTGAATTTAAATATTCGGCAACTTGAATGTGATTTTCCGTCAACGCAGCAAGCTTCTCGATCCGAGCGGTTAAATGGCCCATGAGCGCGTCCGTACCGCCTACCGCATTCGCAAGGCTTGCGGGCATTAGCTTTACAATGTCATTTTCAGTCACATTGGCGTTCAACGCCGGAACTTGAAACCCTAACTTCAAGAATCCACTATGGAGCTGCTGGCGGGCATAGGCTGCTTCCGCTTCTTCTGGAGTCTTTGAATACAACTTAAACTCTTGTAAAGTTTTTGGCCTAAAGGATTCGACCAAGATTTTATTTTCTTCGGCTTCGGCAAATGATTTAAGTGCACTTTTTCCAGTAAATCCTGCCATAGTACTAATTTGTTTGATAAACGATGGGGTGAAAGCAAGCTGAAACAGCGCATTGGTACCAAGACTCCAATATCCTTTATGAATCAAGTCAGAAGTCTCGCGCACATCTGTCCTTAGGATTTGGGCTTGACTAGTTGGGTAGCCCACTTGCGAATTCGACACTTGAATTTCGTACTTAAGCTGTTGCGGTAATTCGATTAAATTCACATAGCCTTGAAAATAGAGCTGAACAAAAAACACACCCTGAATCGCAACTTGGCCTAAGTGATGTCCGATATTTCCCAAAATGGGGTCGGCAACAGCAAGCCGGGTAACCTCGCCCATCCGAGCAACAAATGCTCCGATTTTTCCCATCCGCTCACCTGTTAATAACCCTTCCATAAGCTCTGCGCCTACCGTTGCACCTTCGGTCGCGCCTACATATTGGGCCAAACTAAAGGCCCCCGAAACTATGGCCCCCATAATCCCCGCAGGACCACTCAGTACGGCGACGGCAATCCCAATCACTAACAATATCCCCATCCAGCTTGTGGCACTGTCCATGGTATCAAGAATTTTCTGATACGGAGACTTCGTAATATCGATCATTTTCGCTTCCGCACTTTGGTACTTCTTATTTTGCCCTACAATCCAACGCCGCAGGTTTGGAGAGGCAATAAATATATTCCGAAACGCTTCGTTATTTGAAACGCCAGGACGTGCATCACAAGCCTCTTGTGCTAAGCCTTTATAGTTTTTTACCGCATATTTTACGCCGTAAACCACCTCAGATTTAGCAATTTCTTGATCCACCGTTCCGCTCTTAGGATCGTAATGCGAGGCTGCTTCGTCGAGTAAAAGGGGGTCGTCACTCCCATGTCCACGATCCACTTGAATGGCTAACAAGGGATTTTCCGAAATCGCTTGATCATGTAACACCTCGGCCAAGAGTTGCTGGTCCAAAAGAGTTCTAAACACAAATGCGCCACTGATTTTTGTTGAACCTGGCGCAGCCATCAGGTCATTCACTTTTTGACTCATGGCTGTTTCCGATTCATTTAAAAACTGCTCTAACCCCGTAAAACTCTGCACGGTCCAACCAAAACCGGCTGCTCTTAACTTAGGATATTTAAAGTCGGTCGCCGATCCGGCTCGATGGAGAAGCTCTACCGTAGACATGTCTCGTAGTACCGAATAGGAAACCGAAACTTTAGCAAGGTTGAACATGGCCAAGGCCTCATGGAACAAATGAATCGTTCGATCACGAACGGCACCCGGAGGGATGTAACCAATGGCGATCGAGTCGTCATCCTCGGCAGAGCGCGCTAACTTCGCTAAATTGATCGACCCAACCTGCTTCAATGCGTTCGATAAGGTGTAGGACTTCTGACCCTTAAGATCAGTAATTTTGCTGATAAAATAAAGATAGCTTTGGCGAGCGGCAGTGACCAAAGAGGCTTGGTCGCTGTAGAGCAAATCCCAGTTTTTTGCATATTGATAACTTGCATCTTTTTTATATTCCCTGCTCGCATTTTGAACGATCACCGAGAAAAAATAGCTCATGCCCTTCATGACAGAATCGTTGGCCGCAATTTCGCGTGCAATGGTTGCTAATGGAGTTTTGCGATCATCTTGCTTACCCCAAAAGGCGAGCTTTTTCTGAAAAAACAGCGGAATCTGCCCGGGCAGCCATGCTTGGAGCGCATTCGGCGATTGAATATACTGATCATAGGACAAAAATCCTCGTTCAAAATCGTCCCCCGACCGTAGTTTATTCTGCCTAAGCCACGTACTTTTGTTCAATTGCCAAACTCGTGGAATAACGTTTTTAGTAATATATTCGGCATTACCATAGTAATCTAAGGCATTTTTTAATTGTTCAAATTTTTCATTCAACCGTTCTTTTTTTGCGGCTACTCGAACGGAGTCCGTGACCTGCTTTAGCGTTGCAAGGATGGCAGATTCCAAAGACTGTTTCCATTGATCTTCAATTTTCTGAGACTTCAAAAAGCGATCCACGAGTGGCGCTTCGATCGCCATGGCCGCATTAAGGGTTGCTGCACGAGTATCCGTCGTACCCGCCTCAGTACAAATGACTGCATTTCTACTTGCTTGATCCAGGAGAGCGTCCATCAACAGTTGTTTTCGAAATTGAAAGGCATAATCGGTTGTTCGATGTGCTACTGCAGCATTTTCCCAAGAATCAGAAGCATAATTTGCATCGAGTAAAATCGAGTGAGCCTTCTCGATCCAAAGGCCTTCAATTTGATCCAAGAGTCCCAAGATGACTTGCCCTTTCTCGTCATGGTGGGTATTTAAACGGAGCTTGTCATCTTCGGCCATTTGCGACTTCTCTAAATTATTCTTCCGGCGAGCTTGGCAAACGACATCCGGAGCTTTGTGCGCTGCGGATTCGCTCTTCAAAAGAGCGTCGTAAAAAGAGTCCCTTAAGGTTTGGTACTGGGAAACCGTGACTAAAGGTCGTCCTTGTGCCACTTTTTCTACCGCCGTTTCGATATGAGTAAACGACTCCGCCTTGAACGGACTGGTCTCTTGCTTTTCAAAAAACTCATTGTAGCGATCTTGATTCCAGAGTTGCTGATAGTAATTTTGAACAGGAGTGTTTTTTCCATCGGAGTGGTCGATGAAACTTAACAATGTTGGAGCGCAGCTTTTAAGATTGGGCTCTTGATCGACAGTAGAGCTCATTCGGTCAACGGCCCAGTGATTAATTAACCGCTCGCGCACGACCAGAAACTGGATTAATTTTCCATAACTGCGAACATCCGATTCCGCCATCAGAGCGGCTAACTCGGCATTCGATTTGTCTAAGGCAGTTAGACCTACTTCAACGGAATCGATCGCGTAGGTTTTTGGATCTTGGTGGTGCCATACATTGCCATCCAACTTTAAGGGCACGGTATCATTTAAAGAAAGGCCTACGTTATCGGAGACCGGAGGATACTCCAAATACGTACCCACGCTAAAATTAAGGTGAAGGTTTAGAAAGTCATACGCATTCCCCGCATAGAGTTGCGGATGAGATTGATAAGCATCTAGAAAATTTTGCATTGCTACTCTTGAATGATCGGTGACATTCAGTCCGCTTTTAGCGGTCGGAGAAAGATCAATGGGATGATGGAGGTTTCGCGCATGGTTCGCGAGCAACCTTTTTTGAATTTTCAAATACTCCGCGACTACTTCGGCAAATTTTCCATAAATTTTAATTTGGGACTCTTGGTTTTGATCCCTAATCTTTTGTTCTAGCGCGTCCGAACTTAGTTTTTTTGCATCACCCTCGTCTTGGACACGATCGGCAGAATAAAGGTCGATTCTAAATTTCTCTGACTCCGCCATTTGCTGGTCGCGTCTTGCATCTGCCGCTGCTTCAATCTTTGCTTTAAAGGCCTTTACTGCATCAACCAGCTTCAAATAGGGTTCTGAGGTATCATCAACGTAAACATCGTAGACAGGAACCGAGTTACTTTCAACGAGCGCATTACCCCATTTCTTTTTTTTTGGCTTTTTTGAGCTTACATAATGTTCCGTGGTCAAAAACCCCGCATTTTTAATGGAACACGACGCGACCCTTTTTGCCTTCACTGCACTTGCAATCAATGCCTGTCCACAGGAACCGCCAGCAGAACTTTCGGCATCCTCTTTTTCTTCAATCCAAGCATTTGGTTTAAATTGGGGGGCTAATAAAACTTCATCCACTTGGGCCTTGAGCTGGAGAATTTCTGAGTAGAGCGGGTCTTTTTCTTCTTTTTGAGCGGTAACGCCTACGACCACCCCAAGGATAGAGACAACCAAAGCAGCAAAAGTCACTGCTTTCCAATGACGAATTAACCACAGAGAATGCTTCACTTCGACTTGCTGCTTTTCCATTCCTTACTTCTATTCAACCTTCGTACCAGATGAATCAAAGCGAAAATCTTATTTAAATCAGCTATATATAATATTTCGATCAAGATCTACCGCCCAAACTTTAAACAGTTGCTTACATTTTACTAGGTGTATTTAATGATTTTAGTTTATGTAACCTTTTGATATTATTAAAAAACATGGTTGACATTATGCATCAAGATTGGTAGGTTTGTCGCACTCTCAAAAAAAGAGATTTTAATAACAACAACCACTGTTCATGGAGTTAAAATGAATATTAGTAAATTGAAGTTAGTATTGGTCGCGATTACCTTAGCAAGCGCAGGGCCACTTGTTGCGATGGCTCAGCCCGGCGGAGCAGCGTTGCACGCAGGTGAAGAAATCATTGTAAAAGATGGTGGAGAAATCTTGGGACGATTGCTAGGAAGCACCTCCGGCGCCGCACGCAAAGAAGCCGAAGAAACCATTCTTAAAAAATCCGGCGAATACTTCGGCGATAGAGACATGAGCGCAAAACAAGTCGAAGAAAAAGTTTCAAAAATGAACGAAACCGAGTTCAACAAATGGCACGGTGCAATTGCAGCGAGCTTGAAGTCGCCAGCGTTCGATAACGTGACTTACGAAGCAATCAAGTCGGTTCGTGATACCCACACCAATACTGCGTCTGCAACTACCGCTACTCACGCAGACGTTATTGGATCAGAAAAATATAACGTGGGCTCGAACTATGATAAAATTTTAGCCAAAATAGAAGCGAAAGTTGAGCCAGGGTATCGCTCTGATGCACTGACCATCGCTGACGATGCTCGTGCTTTAGAGAAAGCCGGCGCACCAATTGTAGACAAGGGTTTTTGTAATGAAATTGAGAACCACAATTTGTCAGCAACAGCGATTGAGCACGAAAAGCAAATTTTCAGTGATGCAAGGAAAGCTGCCGAAGAATACAGTCACGACTGTGCGGCTAAAGCTGCTGAAGATCAGATCGTGAATGATTTTGCAACGATTTTAAACAACGAGCGGACGATCAATGCAGCGAACGAAACAGCGATTGCTCTTCAGCAATGCAAGCTTTTCAATAACAAATTTGTGACTGACGTTGCGGCAATGCACACTTTCCCGGAAGCTCCGTTTACTAGGTCCGCACCAGACGCTCCACTTACCGCTAATCCGAAATATCATTGCGAATAATAGTGTAGATCCTCCAAATTAAAATCAAATCTTCCCCCAACTGCCTAAACTCCGCGGTTGGGGGTTTTCCATTTTAAAACAGGTCACGCCTTAGCGAAGTTCGGAGAGCAAAAATTTCGCCAAGGTTTCTAAGGGAATTTCAGTACACGTTGCAGATTTCTTCATCGGTTTTCCCTTCATCGAAACCACATAAACATGCTTGCTAGGCCCATGGGTCAAATACTCTTTAGGCGTAACCGGTTCGCCCGCCACTTTTGCGTCAAGCGCAATCACTTTTCCCTGCTCGTCTTCGATCAAAAAATCAATCTCTTCTTTTTGTTTGGTTCGCCAAT
>CAIMNF010000210.1 GCA_903842755.1 Oligoflexia bacterium | reverse complement strand
ATGAATTTTTAAAATCGACGAAGGGGCGAAGTGAGCATTTTTTGGTGTTTCTTTTCCTGTAATCGGATTGAAGTAAAGCAAAAATCCAGCGGGTAAGATCCAAAGGACCTTCCGCAAAACTTTTAAAACTCTTTTCATAGATTCATGCTAGGGGTTTGATTGAGTTCGCTCCAGTCAGATTGGCGTGAGGGTCTAGTCAGATTTAGGTAGAGTGAGTGAGTCGTACCGCTAAAAATAAGTAGTGGACAATTTTGTTTTTACAATCTAATTTAAGGCCTAAATCAAGGAGTAATTTATGAAGAAGGTTTTGGGTATCGCGATCTTGTTTAGTGGCGGGCTTAGTTTTACGGCGGTAGCGCAAAGTTCTGACACTCATTTTAGAATTCCAAACGCTAGGTGCTCTAAAGCAACCTTTGGATCGGTTGGATCAGCTACTGCATCGGGACCTAAAGCGGCCGAAAACTGTGCCATCGCCGCGATTGCGGATTTTGTAAATCGCTCCGGAATGACCTTTACCGCGAACGCGCATTCTAATCCAGATTTTAAATTAGACCATCATTTTTATACGATTTGGCCAGCGTATAAGAATTTTAAAGAAGTTCAAAAAGTGAATGAAGTAGACGACATCATGGTCAAATTCAATAACTTCCAAGCAGAATTAAAAAAGCCAGATATCAATGGTGGCACCGTATTTTGGTTCGAAGGAACTGCGACGATCAATTTTGAAACCAAGGTCAATCAAACACGCTGCTCAATAGCAAACGTCTCGTCTTGGACGATTTCGGGTGAAGCGGAAGAACCTTTTTGTAGGGAAATTAGCTTGAATTTTAGTAACTCGAATACAGTAATTGTCTCGAGTGGAGATATCCTGGCGGATTACTTAATGAAGCATTAACGTTCCAGCCAGTGATGGCGTAAACGAATCGTAAAAGGGGTAAGTTCCTGGATAGGCGATTTGTACTTGAAATGGCTTGACTTGAATGTGCGCGTGCGGCGCAACCACTGGGCCAGTATTGTAGGGGCTTACAATCACTTGGTGCGGGTTTGCTGCGTCCGCATAATTGAAAATGACTTTCGTTCCGACTTTAGCCGTACAGGATAGATTTCCCTGGCCCGTGGTTACGGTGGTATTATTACTTTCTTGGCAGCCACACACGCGCGTAAGTGATGTGTCACCTACGGTAAATTGTACGGTTCCCAGGGCACAGAGGCTGGTAGCGTTTGGGGTTTGCGGGGATTGAAGAGCGGTGCCGGGAACAAAGTTGCAACCTGCGAATCCAATAAAAGCGATGAAAACAGCGCGTAATTGATTGAGAAACATAATTATTCTTTGGTTTGTTATCCCTTGAAAACGTAAAATAATCTTTCCGAGACGAATAGTATTCCATAAAAAATGGTTATTCAACTTGAAAAGTTTGAAGCGCAATCGATTCGCTCCGATGGCAATGTGATGCGGTGATTAACTACACTAATTGTAGGTAAAAAACAAATCTTTTGTCTAATCGTTTGCTTAATCGAGCTGTGGCCTTGGCATTTAAATTGCTTATATTCACTCACGATGAGTTGGCGAATCGGAATGAGTTTAATCACGATAGGCATTTTTACGTTGGGAAATCATCCGTTAGATGTTCCTCCGTACGCAACTCAGGCCGAGGTCCGTCTCCTAAAACCCACGGGACGCTCGGTGAAAACCGAAGACTTTAAAAAGGTAAGCACGTCCTTTCAGTTTTTATTTCGAAAAAAGCGCTTCGGACCAAAGGAGCATCAAGCCTTAATGAATTTGGTGAAAGTTCTTTCCACCGATCAAAGCAACTTGCGTTCGTTTACCCAGCTTAATGTTCAGCGCCTGCTTACGTTTTGGGTGCGATCCAGGAGCAGCAAAGAATGGCATAGCGATGCAATTGTGGATCGTTTTTTTCAACACTTTAAGGGAATTCATTGCGAAAATTTAAGATTATTTTTGATTAAAAATCCGTATTCTCCTGAGGTTAAGTACTTGGCAGAGCTTTAACCTTTGCATTGCTATTGAAGGGAGTTAACGTAGCGCTCTTTCTTGGCTTTGCCTCAATTCACTTCAAATGAAAATTTCTTCGTTACGTCTAACGCTTGAATCCGTATTTCCGGGATCGCAATGCTTTCCCAATATTTCCCTCTTAACAAAGGTCCAATCACATGGAGTCCTTCGGTGATGGAGTGCGCGCCTAACTCAGGATGGTCCACTTCTAAAAGTCCGGTAGCAATCAAGTTCTTCAGTAATGGGGATTGCGCGTGCCTAATGCTTCTACTTAAGCCAGTACAATCGAAGGCGTAATCAAATGTTTGGTGATGGAGTTCGCCTTTTTTGTCTTGAAACGTAAGGGCCCATTTTTTGTGAGTCAGAGAAAGCGATGATATTTTCCCACTTTGAATGATGAGCTGGCCTGAATCAAGGTAGTGCTTAATTTTTTCGAGGACCTCGGGGGCCGCCCGGTGGCGATGAATGTCCCATGGCCGGGCAAGGTGTTTCAAAAATTGATTTCGTTCTGTTTCCGTAAATTTTTGCCAAATCGACGGAGTTGCAAATCGAATTTGATCGAACACTGCGCGCCAGTCTGATCCCTGGTCGATGGCCCGCTTGCATTCGGATTTAAAAAGGTGAAAGGCCTTACGCAAGGGTAAATTGCAATCCGAAAGCCAATGCAAAAAAGGGAGCGAGGGTTCGTAGCTCGCATAATTTTCATGTCCAAAGGGTAAAAGGCCTCTTCTAGAAAAAGCATAAACAGGAGGCGAGTTGGGCCTTTTGCACAGAGTAAGAGCCGCATCAATCATGGTTAGCCCTGTTCCCACCAGTAACACGCTTTTTTGATTGGGAACCAGCCAAGGTTGCCAAGGGGTTTGAGTCCCCATCAAAGTAGCTTCAGGGAGCAATCCGAGGGCTAAGACGACCTCGTCATACGCGACGCTCGGTTGATGGTTTAAGTGAATTAAAAATTGATTCTTTTCTTTTTCGGCGCTTATAAGCTCAATTTTTGTAACTTCTGCCTGGACTCTGTTGAGTTTAGGGTTTTCCAGGGGGACCAGGCTCTTTAGGTATTCTCCAAATATTTTTCGGGGGGCAAAACTTTGAGAATTGAATGGGGGATGATTTTTCTTCAGCCAGTCGGTAAAATGGCGCGGTT
>CAIMNF010000209.1 GCA_903842755.1 Oligoflexia bacterium | reverse complement strand
GCCGCCTATGGAGATCAAATTGAGTGCTTGTGGGCGAGCACGCGCGAAGTTTACAATATTTTGGAGGCCGAGCGGGTCGGTTGTAAAATCATCACCGTTCCGTTTGAGGTCTTGGCTAAGTTAGATTCCGGGTTTAAGTCCTTGGAAGCGTTAAGTTTAGATACCGTTCAGATCTTTAAAAAAGACTCTGAATCGGCTGGATTTAAGCTCTAACACTGTGCTAAGTTTCTGGAATGCTGACCGAACAAGAACAAGTCCGACGCGAAAAGTTAGAGAAAATTAAGAGTTCCGGAATCCATGCCTATCCCGAGCGCTACGAGCTGTCCCATTCGTTGCAGGATGCCCGGCAATTGCCCGATGGAACAACGAATGTCAGTGTGGCAGGGCGAATTGTAGCGATTCGGAACATGGGAAAACTAAGTTTTATCACTCTACAGGACCTGCAGGGGCGGTTGCAGCTTTGCATGAAGGTCGATCATGTGGGAGCCGAAAAATATCAGCAATATACGGATTTGATTGATATCGGAGATTTTTTTGGAGCCAAGGGCGACATGTTCACCACTCGCACCCAAGAAAAGACCCTTCAAGTAAAAGAATATACTTTTCTGGGAAAATGTTTAAAGCCCTTGCCGGAGAAATTTCATGGCCTGGCCGATGTGGAAATAAAATACCGTCAGCGGTATTTAGATTTGATCATGACCGAAGAAGCGCGCAAACGATTTATCTTGCGCTCGTCCATTGTGCGGGAAATGCGAAATTTTCTTGAGGGCCAAGGTTTTTTAGAGGTAGAAACTGCGAGTCTTCAGCATAATCCGTCGGGCGCACTCGCTAGACCTTTTAAAACGCATCACAACTCATTGGATATTGATTTGTTTTTACGGATTGCACCAGAGACTTACTTGAAGCGACTTATCGTGGGCGGTTTTCACCATGTATTTGAGTTTGCCCGTTGCTACCGGAACGAAGGGATTTCGCCTACCCATTTGCAGGAATTTACAATGGTCGAGGGCTATTCGGCTTACTGGAATTATCGCGACAATATGGCCTTGTTTCAAAAATTATTTCAAACGTTGTTTCAAAAAGTTTTAGGGACAACGGTATTGAAGGTGGGCGATAAAGAGGTCGATTTTGCGGGCAGCTGGAACACGGTCACTTTTCGCGAGGTCATTTTAAAAGATTGTGGAATTGATATTGCACTTCACACCACTGCCCAAGGATTGTTTTCTGCCATCAAGGACAAGCGAATTGATTTGGAGGAAGACCACCCCGAAAAACTAGGACGGGGAAATCTGATTGACCTCCTTTATAAGCGGGTAAGTCGCCCGAAAATTTTAGGGCCTACTTTTTTAACGGAGCATCCGATTGATTTGTCCCCCTTAGCCAGAGCGAATGACGCGCATCCAGAACTGACGGATCGGTTTCAATTAGTGGTAAATGGGGTTGAGATTGTAAACGCGTATTCCGAATTGGTTGATCCTATCGAACAAATGAAACGACTTGAAGATCAAGCCAAACTCAATGCCGATGGCGACGAAGACGCCATGGTGAAAGACGAAGACTACGTTTCGGCGATGGAGTATGGCATGCCGCCTATTTCGGGCTGGGGTATTGGAATTGATCGGTTGGTTCAAATTATTACGGACGCAGACAATATCAAAGACTGCGTATTGTTTCCGCTCACACGGCCAAAATCAAAGGACGTTCATACCGAAGGCGATTTGGCCATGAACGAGCTGGGGAAAGAGCAAGACGATTTCGAGGCGAAAGTATAAAATGAAAGTAGCCATTATTGGAACAGGGTACGTTGGTTTAACGACTGGGGTAACACTCGCTTTTTTAGGGCACACGGTAAAATGTTTGGACGTAGATCCAGCGAAAGTCGAGCAGCTTAAAAAGGGGATTTCGCCAATTTATGAGCCGCATTTGAATGAATTGCTGAAGTTGGCAATGCCGCGCTTAACCTTTACTTGCTCTAACGACGAGGCGTTGCGTGATGCCCAAATCATTTTTATTGCGGTAGGCACGCCTTCGCTCCCGGATGGAAATCCAAATTTAACGTATTTGAAGTCCGCCGCGCAGGCCATTGGTGCAAATGTGGCAGCACCCCATGTGGTCATTGTGAATAAATCGACCGTCCCCATTGGAAGTGGAAATTGGGTAGAAAGTATCGTGCGCGACGAGTATCGCGCAAATAACAAACATCAGCGATCTCAATTTTTTGTTGCGTCTAACCCAGAATTTTTACGCGAAGGTTCAGCTTTAAGCGATATGCTTTATGCGGATCGGATCGTCGTTGGGGCGGATGATCCGAAGGCGATTGAATCCTTGCGTGAGCTTTATCAACCCTTGATTGAACAAACTTTCGATGCACCTAATTTTTTAAGGCGCCCCGAGGGATTTCGCGCGGTTCACTTCCTGTCGAGTGACCTCCAGTCGGCTGAACTGATTAAGTACGCAGCGAATGCTTTTTTGGCGTTAAAAATTTCCTTTATTAATGAAATTTCTGAACTCAGCGAAAAGGTTGGTGCAAATATATCGCACATTGCGCGTGGCATAGGCTTAGATTCCCGTATTGGAAATCGGTTTTTGCAAGCTGGAATTGGCTGGGGCGGGTCTTGTTTTGGAAAAGATACCTTGGCATTGATCTCCACCGCGAAAGAATACAATCTTTCCATGCCGATTACTGCTGCGGCACGCGAAGTGAATTTTAGGCAGCGCGCTCGGATGATTGAAATTCTGATGCATGAGTTAAAAATTTTAAAAGGGCGCAAAGTGGGGATCTTGGGATTAGCCTTTAAGCCCTTCACGGACGATTTGCGAGATGCACCGGCATTTGATTTGGCCACCCGCTTGCTTGAGCGGGGCGCAAAAGTTGTGGGCTACGACCCGGTCGCCATGGAACGCGCCAAGAAGGAATGGGCGGGCTTGGAAATGGAGTACGCGAGTTCAGCAGAAAGTGTGTTTAGTGAGGCGGATGCCGTACTTTTAGTAACAGAATGGCCTGATTTTAAGCAGCTTTCATTTTCGGAATGCGGCGGACGAATGAGGACTAGATTTATTTTGGATGGACGTAATTTTTTAGACCGAGCAGAAATTCAGAATGCAGGGCTTAAGATTGTTACGCTAGGGCACTCCCAATGAAGCGAGTATTGTTAACCGGTGCAGCAGGTTTTGTTGGAAGCCATTTAGCCCAACGCCTTTTGGACGAAGGATTTGAGGTAGTCGGAGTTGATAATTTTTGCACTGGGCGGAAGCAAAACTTAGCGGATTTAAAGGGAAGTTTTAGTTTTATTGAGGCTGATGTTTCAAAACCCTTGCCTCTAGAATTAACTCAGCAAAGCTGGGATTGGGTGATGCATTTCGCAAGTCCAGCCTCGCCCCCCAAATATTTTGCCCTTCCGGTCGAAACCATGTTGGTGAATGCCGAAGGCACTCGCCAACTTCTGGAGCTGTGCAAACAAAGTCAGGGGCGAACGAAGTTTTTTTACGCGTCTACGTCAGAGGTCTACGGTGATCCGTTGGTGCATCCACAGCCGGAAGCTTATTGGGGACATGTGAATTCGATTGGTGTTCGTTCCATCTACGATGAAGCCAAACGGTATGGCGAAGCCATGACGTATGCTTACCATCGTACGTTCCAAGTGGACGTGCGCGTGATTCGAATTTTTAATACTTATGGCCCCAAAATGGACCCTGAGGATGGTCGAGTCGTGACCAATTTAATGTTTCAAGCCCTGCGAGGCGACCCCATGACGGTTTATGGAGATGGCTCTCAGACCAGAAGCTTCCAATACGTGGCCGATTTGGTAGAGGGTATTATGCGTTTGATGCGCTCGTCCTACGTTTGGCCCGTAAATTTGGGTAACCCTGAAGAGTTTACGATCTTGGAATTTGCAAAAAAAGTTCAAGCGTTGATTCAGGCAAAAAGCCAGCTCACCTTTCAGATTTTGCCCGAAGACGATCCAAAACAGCGCAAACCCGACATTACGCTCGCCCAAAGAGAATTAGGGTGGAGTCCGCGTTTCAAGTTGGACGAGGGACTGAGAATGACGCTTGCCTATTTTCAGCAGGAATTTCAATCGATGTCAAAGCTGAGCCACGATCGAATTGATCAAAGAACGGTCTAAGTTTTTAACTCCGAAGGCCGAAGGGACACTTGCATACCGAATTCCGTACGCTGTTTTCCAGCTTAACGTTCCAGTGATGACCACATTTAAGTCGGCCTCCATTCCTAATCTCCAGTTGCTAAATTCGGACAGGCGGGGAAGGTATTCGACTGCAAAAGCAGCATATGCGTGCGCATTCCAAAGATACGCGGTCTCAAAAAAAAGCCGTCCAATGGTGGAGTTGATTTGGGCACCCCCGGTTTGGTCTTCGATTTGATAGCGTAAGCCCGCCTCTAGCGCTCCCTTGGTTTTTTCTTGCTCCCAAAGGACATGACGAATTCCCCCGTCCGTAGCATACCGCTGAAAATACCCTGCAAAACGATTTCCCTCAAACGACTCCACCGCAAAGGCGCCCCAATAATGGACAAGTCGGCGTTCGTAGCGCGCAGCGAGCTTCCAGCGTTCCGCCTTGAGTGTATCATCCACATTTTGCTCCAAAAATTGCCCAAGGAGCTGTACCGTTTCATCTTGCCAGCGGTGCGAAAACTCTTGCGAAAGCGAAGTGAGATTTGTATCCGTGTTGCCTTCATAAAACGCCATGCCTACTTCGCTCTTCGATGCAAAACCTGGTGACGGTTCCGCGGTAACCGAAAAAAGCGAGCCCGGTAAAGTCATTGCGGTGTAGCCAAAAGAATCATTTTTGAAAAAAAAGAGGAGCGCTAAGGAGGTCAATCCAATAAATATTCTCAGTTTCATTACTGAATCGTAACGAGAAATGAGGAGACTAGGAAATGTTTTTAGATGTACTTCAAGGCGTATTTTTGCTAACGTTGTCGCCTCAACTGCCGCAACAAGAATGAACACCTGAGATTGGAGACTTGATGAAGAATTTAATGAAAAATGTAATGGGATTAGCGCTGATAGGAGTCGGAATCGGAGTCAGTCAAGCAGCTTACGCCTCACTTGTGTGTACATCAGCTCCGAATCAGAATGGGGGAACGGTTTCGGTCACGATTTCCAGAGATGATCAAGATCGTCCCACAATTAGTCTAGGCGCCCAAGGGGGCAAAGCTCACTTTATCATTTCAGAGGGTCCCTATGTGGCAACAGTAAAACATGAACCCGATGGAACTTTCTACACGTTTACAGACGATTTTCAACAAACGGGAACGATCGCCGTGTTCACTACGGGTGTCGGAGGCAAGTTGCAAACCTCCGCAACAACCAGCTTTGGAATCTGGAAAGACTCCACCATGATGTGTAAGTAATTTTGTCTCTCGTAGTTTTTGAATAACTCGATAGGATCATGCGCTTCTAGCTGAGTACGCCTTAAATGCGCTAGTTTAATCAATCTTACTCGCAAAACGAATCGTCGGCCGATCGTCTAGGAGTAAATCAAAGTTCTTGGACTCAGGCGACGTCGTATTGATCCAATCGTTAATTCGATTTTCGTTCAAGTGAATCAGGGTACGTTCATGGCCCGCCTTGGCCACATCTGGATGGGGTAGGTCCGTGAGGATTGCAAAGCTGTGAAGTGAGTCTTTGCCCATGGTATTCTCATCGTAGAGACAAGGAACGAAGAGTTCACGCACATGAGGGGTGAATTCAATCACGTGATTTTTGTTTGATCTATGATCAAAAACGTTCTCATAGAAGCGCGTGACCACTAAAAGCCCATGATTCTTGCCGTAAATTCGCTTCCACCAGGCCACCCGATCTAAGCTATCGCGGCGAACATTGTAGGTACCGTCAAATTTCCGGTCAAACTCGGGGCCTTCGGTATGCGGGCGCAAGTGGTAGCGGTAAGGGCGAATAAGGCGCTCTCCTTGATGGACGATCAAAAGGGGAGCATAATGAAAGGGAAAAATTCGACCTTCTGTTGCTTTAGTCTCCGCCGAATTTGTTTCCAGAGTTTCAATTTTTTTTTGAAGCCATTGGATTTTATCGGTCGCAATACGTTGTTCATTGAGGGCATTTTTAGTGGGTTTTATTTTTAGTTTTTCTTCAGCAGCGCTGAGACGTTCTTTTTGTTTGATCAACGTCTCTTGCAGTTTTTCTTTTTCGTGCCTTTGCCATTCTTGGATAAGGGATGCGATTTTTTTTTCTTGAGGAGTATTTAAATCAGATAGAAATGAAGCGTCTAATTGAGGAGATAGGGTTAGGGATTGTCCCTTGAGGCGCTCGGTGTACAGCTCCTCAAAAAAATCGAGGTCGACCCGGGCTCCAAACTTTAACGAGAGCGCTTTGACATTTTGCTGAACCATTGCCGAATAGCACATGCGTTTATTTTAGCCTATTTCGCCGGTTTTCCAAGCGCGGAGAACACCGTGAATCTGGGCGGGCGCCTGAATTTTCATTATTTTTGCGGCACAAGTAATTTGGTGAAGGGCATTGCCTATCTTGCACTGGGGACCAATGAGGGCCGTTTTTTGGCTGAGTAAGCAGCCGCTTACGTAATTACCGCCTTTCAGCTCAATGTCACCCATACACACTAAATTACCGTAGACCTGTGCCCCTTGTTCCAAAATAATTTTTTTATGCGCCTTAACATGTCCGAAGATTTTCGCATTCTTGTGAACGATGAGGGTGCTTCGAATGACCATGTTTGATTCCAACTCTGTGTTGGGTTCCACATGGTGAGGCATGTCGGCTTTGAAGTAAGGCAGCTTTCCAAAATCTCGGTCCATTTCATGCGTCATAGAAACGCCTGTCGCCGCTTTGATGACCGGAGCTTCTGCCAAATGGAAGCGGGCCCGAGCCTTGAAAGTAATTTGATCCTTTGCCTGTATTTTTCCAGGTAAACTTACAAGGTCCTGCACCTCGACCTCTTGCCCACTCGCCCACCAAATGACTTTGCTATTGGCGCTTAAAGTGAGTTTATTCAACGCATGAATTTCGTTAAGAGCATTTTGGCTGCCTGTAGTGATACTCTTTAGGCCTAACAATTTACTGGGATACCCCGTTTTTGCTTCAAGGGTTAAATTTCCAGCACAAACGGCGCGGGCCACTTTTTTAGGGAGGCGACCTAAGGAGCCTGAGGGTACGGCGAGAATAGAATCGCCCAAATATTTTTCCTGGCTTACATTTACGGTCTCGGCCAATTTTACCAATCCTTCTAAATTTAAAACTTGGGCCAAATGCCAAAAAATTAAATCAGGGTTTGAGCGCGGGTCTTTGAGTAAGGTATCTGTAATTTTTAAGGCTTTCGAGTCTGATTTTCTGAGCACTTCAACTAAAGTGGGAGCAAACGGAAGCAGAATAAAGGCGACACCAGTAAGAATGAAAAGTACGGTCATTTTCCCTCCCGGTAACGAATCGTTTTATCCCAAACCAATTCTTTTCGAGTGACATAATCATCCCACAGCTGATTCAGGAGGGCGCGGGAAACGGTCATTAAGCTTACAAAGAAAAACGCAACTCCTAAAGGTAAAAGTCGAATTCGTTTTTGGTAGCCATCTAAAAATGCAGCGGTCCCGATTTCAAAGAATAGTGCAAAATTGCCTAGCGAACTAAATGCAAGGTAAGTGACAAGGCTAACGGCCGCCAAACTGCTGCGCGTATATCCAGCATAATATAGGAGTTGCGCCAATCCCCAAGCTAAAAAGGTAATGGGGCCCATGACGAAAATAGTTAATAAGAGTGAAGCGTCTAGTTTTTCAAAAAAATTAAGTTGCGGATGCTTGAGCAGCGTTAACCACTGCTTAAATAAAACTTGATTGTGCCCGCGGGCCCAGCGGTTGATTTGCTTTGTTCGAATATGCCAGTCTTCGGGGACCTCTTCATAACATTCGCATGCATTTTGATAGACAATGCTCCAGCCTTTTAAAAACATTTTAAGAGTGACGTCCGTGTCTTCGGCTAAAACTTGATCGTCCCAGCCGCCGATTTCTTTTAAAGTCCTTAAGCGTACGCCGCCTACGGTTCCGCCATATTGGGGCAAAAGGTTTAAATTCATGCGCGCTTGCTGGTCTACTTGGTAGCCAGCACTGCGCTCTAAATCTAACATTCGGGTCAACATGTTCTTGTTTGCGTTAATGGGCACGACGCGGCCCATAACGGCACCTACTTCAGGGTCCGTAAAGGGCGAAACTAAATTTCGGAGGAGCGCAGGAGATGGAATATAATCCGCATCGAAAACAATAATAAGATCTGAAGTGACTTTTTCGCAGGCTTCTTTTAGCGCGGCCGATTTTCCTGGTTTCCCTTCCGTCCGATGATAAGGGTGAATACGCCCTGGAAAACGAACCACAAAGTCATCAATGATCTCGCGGGTTCGGTCTTTAGATCGATCGTTGAGGGGCACGATTTTATAAAGGTCTGCCGGATAATCTTGCTTTAAAAGCGCAGTCAGCGCGTCCGCAATTACTTTTTCTTCATTATGGGCGGGAACCATGATGGTCACCGTGGGGAGGTTCGAGTCT
>CAIMNF010000208.1 GCA_903842755.1 Oligoflexia bacterium | reverse complement strand
TTTGTCATTTTTTTAAAATCTGCATAAGGCTCTAAACCGCTGACAGAACCGGGGTTGGAGCGAGTCATAGCCGTCATTAATAGCGGAAGAAATCCCGAGATATATCGAATGTGGTTTCGCCTATCCTCTTTTTATCTGTTACAATTTTATGAGGGGGTCTTCATGTCACGTTATTCATCCATTCTACTTTTCTTCATAACAATCGTTAGAGTTGAAGCAGTTACGCTCACGTTGCCCAAGGAAATTCTGGGCATTTCTGGGCACCCCACTACGAAAGGTGTCTATTTGGGTGACGGTGCTATTACACTATCTCAGCAGATCGACTTAATTAAAGGAATGAACGCAAGTTGGTACCGAATAGATGTCCATGGTGATAAAGATTTAGATTCCTTGATTCCAATCGCTCGGCCAAAAGGAGTTAACTTATTGCCTGTTTTTAGCGCTGGTTTTATCAACAGAGATCTAGCACAAGGTGATTCTCCACAAACCGCTTATCAAAAAGCACGGGCTCTAGCATTTGCAACCGTGAATCAATATAAAAAAGAGATTCATGCGTGGGAGCTTGCTAACGAAGAGGACGTTTTCTCTCTGGTTCGCAAAGGAAGGCTTGCACCTCAAAAAAATGGTAATCCCGCTGCCTGTTTTGCGGAGGATAAAATCACATGGACGTGTGGAGACACCCGAGGTACGGCCCTGGACGATTACTCTCCCCAACCCCTCGGCCTTACCCTGGCAATTTTAAAGGGGCTTGCCGATGGGGTGAGGGCCGCTGATCCAGAAGCATTGCGCGTGATTAACTCTGCTGGATTTACCCATACAGGTTTTTTTCAACACCTTGAAGACAACCATGTTCCCTACGAAATTGTTGGCATCCATTGGTATTCCGAAATGGGTGATCTGACATGCGCAGGCTCTGCTTTGCCTTGCCCCGCGACCTCATCAGAACTGAATGTAGTGCAAACCCTTCAAAAAATCACTAAAGGCAAGCGCATGTGGATTACAGAAATGAATTACGCCAAGGATTCCGACCCAAATTCTCAAAATGAATAT
This sequence comes from Oligoflexia bacterium, assembly GCA_903842755.1. Lineage (GTDB taxonomy): Bacteria > Bdellovibrionota > UBA1018 > UBA1018 > CAIMNF01 > CAIMNF01. Next base: position 11,973 of record CAIMNF010000208.1, on the reverse strand, counting down.
TTAATGGCAACGCTGAAGAATTACCTTCAGCATTCTGAAAAATACCCCTTTGATAAAATTTTTATTTATGAACTCTTAGACGAACCCAATAAAAATGGGACGGAGGCCCACTTCGGTTTAGTGAATGTCTCACGGCAGCGATCTGGTCAATATCAGGTTGAATCAATGAAGCCCGCTTACCGCTTTATTAAAAGCTTATAAAAAGATCAACGTTGATGCATCTGCTGAGGAACGGATTAACTATTTTATAGATTTATTTTATATTGGATTTTGAACATGTTCAGGTGGTTTTTGGCCCACGCGAAATTTGTTTTAAGGTAACAACACGAGCATGAGTGAGAATCTCCAATTGCTCAATAATCAGCGGAACATTCATCTTGGCGCTACACGTAAAAATATCGACTGCCGCGTAATGAAGTTCCGGCCACGTGTGAATTGAAACATGCGATTCTGCAATGACGATGACGCCAGTTACCCCGTGAGGCGAGAAGGAATGAAACATATCTTTTACGATCGTAGCGCCCGACCTCTGAACAGCACGGATTAATCCTTCGCGAAGGTGGTTTTCAGAATTAATCAAAGAAGATTCGCAGTCATTCAGTTCGACAAGATAGTGTTCGCCTACCGGATGGTTGCTCATGGGCTGACCTCCTTTGAATTCAAAAGTATTTTTTTCCACGAATTGTTTTTCCCCCGGAATCGCCATAAAAAAGCATCAAAAATATAATGAGTGGATTGGGGTAACGCCAATAAGGGCACAAGTAATGTGAGTAGAGCCTGGTTCCTAATAATGGGGAGCGACCGGAAGGCTGGAAAAAGTGTTGGATGGTCTCTCCAAATGAATCCGTCCCAAAAGCCCTCTTCCAAGTAGGCTAAACTAAATAAAAGGCCAAGAAAAATGGGTACCATCCTTAGTCGAAAAAACGATTGGGCAAAAATTCTAGCGGAGTTGGCTTGGGGGTTATTTCGTCCGTAAATCCAGACGAGTGCAAGATAAGGAATTCCATGTGAAACGACGTTGGTCACCGTGAAGGCAAAATCGTTGTTGAGGCGAACGATGCCGATATACCAAGAAAATGCAGTACCGCCGATCACTAAATTTCGCGGAAGATTGAAGGTGTTAAAACGGATGATCATTAAAATTTCCTTAAGCAGGTAGGTCAGTATTAGGAATACATAGGCCCAGCCCGCAAGGGCACTTGCCGCAGGAGAATCGACTCTAATGAAATCACCATCCACAAACCAGTTAAACTGACGGGGTAGATGCGTATGCCAAAATAAGAGAGGGTAAACTGTGGCAGCGTAAATGGTGAGTCGGTCGATTCGTTTAAAAAAAAGAGGAACCCCGGTTTCCTGACGGGAATAAATCATGGCGAATCCATATTGTTGGCGAACAAAGTGAAAAACCGCAAGGTAAGTCAATGCCATCCAAAAATAATTTGAGCCCATTGCATATAGAACTGCCCCTGTCCCCCAGCACACTAGTGGGACAGTCCACAAAAGCGCACGCGCTTGCAGGGAGGAGTCCCAGTAAGTGCGAAACAGCGATGCATAAACGTGAGCGACATCGACACCGACGATGAGCGTAAGCCATGCAAAAGGGCCAATCGAATGGGGCAATTCAAGCTGTTGATTCAGAAAAAGTACCAGAAAAACTGAAAATAGGGGTGGGCCAAGAATGAAAAGTGAATCAACCCAAGGAGAATGAATCCACAGGTGAATAAGACGAAACTTTACTCGCCCCTTAGCCAAGGTCATGTTGAATAACCTCGTCGGCGGCTCGAACTCCCTGGTAATTCGCTTCTTCAAAAATCGAAATTCCACTCATGTCAGAGTGGGCAAAATGAATTCGGCCTCTGTTCTTTTGCATGGCGGCTCTGGCTCTACCCCAAATGAAACCGGGCGTGGGTCGAATCATGCCGTGTCCCCACAGCCAAACATCGATGGATTCAATCTGTTCTGATATTTCTGGGTGCGCTACTGACAGATCAGTCAGAATCAGATTTTTCCACTCATCAGGCGTTTTTGAGAGTGCCTGTTTACGCGAATTCGGTGGGGGAAGGTGATCCAGTGGCCGATAATAAGTCCAGACGGTTTTATCCTTATGAATCGCCGCTCTTTGGTGTGTGGCGACTACGTAGCCGAGGGAACCGCCACCATAAAAAACATTATCCCATGAAAGAGGTGCATCGCCTGAAGGTTTGGCCGCTGATTTAGGAATAGATCCCAACGTTATATTTGCAACTACCCAGGGCGAATAGGAAATGGCTTTTAGAATTTCCATTTGGTCTTCGGCCAGAGCTGAGTTTAATCGGGAGGACACAAATCGTGGAACAGCAAGAATTAATGATTTAGTCGTCCATTGCGTGACTTGCCGCTTGGTTTTATCCCAGACATTCAGCGTGACCTGGCTTGAAGTTTGATTCACGTGAATTCCCATCGACTCCCCAATCAGGTGAGTGTTGAGTTGTTCCCGAAGTTGGTCAACCAGAAATCCGTTTCCCTCGGGCCAGGTTAAAACAGTAGTTCCGTCGACACCGTCAGCCCTTCCTCGGCGCGAGCAAAAATAATGGAGACCTGCCCATGCTGAAGTTTGAGTGTGAGGAGTCCCGTAATCATCGCGACAGCAATAATCAACGTACCAGTGAAGGGGTTTTGAAGTCCACCCGTTTTGGTGAAGGTAGTCGGCCATGGTGATTTGATCCAAGGCTAGGAATTGGGGGTCTCTTGAACTGAAATCCAAAGGAATGGTAAACGCGAAACGGCCATCTGCCCCCTTGAGTTTTCGATATTTTTCGGTTAATTCAAAAAAAGCCTTGGATTGACGGAGATCTTCTTCGGTATTACCCACTTTGGGGAGCAATCCCTCTTGCCATTTCTGAGAAATAAAAAGCCGTTCATGAGGTGCCTGGCAAAGGAAATACTCGTTATAGATGGGAACTTTATTTTGGTAACCGGTAATGATTCCGAAGTCCTCAAACAGCTCACGAGCGAAACGGGTTTCTTCATTTAGAAGGGTAACATAGTGCGCACCCCATGGAAATTTAGAAACCGTATTTACACCAGAGCGGGAATTTCCACCGACTTCGCTTTCGAGTTCTAGAATCTTAAAGTCTTTCACCCCTTTTTTCTGCAGCCGCCAACCGGCCGATAACCCAGCGATTCCGCCGCCGAGAATGAGCACGTCCGTTTTCTTAAACTCGCTGGGTGGCGGGAATGCAAAGCCGTCTCTTAACTGATGTCCGGCAGCAAAGGATGGTCCTAAGATTCGAACGGGGAAGTTATTGTTAGGCTTCCAGACCCAGCGTTTTATTCCTAAGGAGGATAGGACGAGGCTGCCGGTTGCTGCGAGTGAGGCCTGAAGAATTTGGCGACGGCTCCAACGTTTCATTAATTCACCAAAAATTCAGACCATTCCGTTTCATAGTATCGGACCAACGCTTGATTGTTGAGTCGATTAATGTCTGTCGGAACGTCGGACATGTCCGATGGGAAGTTCAGCATGCTGGCAACGGTAAGCGGGGTAATAAACTTTAGGCCGTCCACGTACTGTTCGGGTGCTTGAAACGGTTTCTCTGAACCCATTACAAAGCCCCATTCACCAAAAGAGGGTACGTAAACATGGTAAGGGACAATATGAGTAAAACCTGCCGCGGTCAGGGTATGGGCAACACACCAATAAGATTTTCGTGCTGCAAGCGGCGATGTGCTTTGAATCACCACCCGGCCGCTTTCATTCAAGGCTTGATGAAGTAGCTTAAAAAAAGTCGTGGTATAAAGCTTTCCGATTGAATAATTCGCTGGATCTGGAAAATCAAGGACGATAAAGTCAAATTTTTCGGTGGGATTGGCCTTTAGCCAAACGAAAGCATCGTCGTTAATGACCTTCACTTTAGAGTTATTGAATGCATGGTGATTGAGGGTTGTGAGGAAATCGACGTGAGTAAAGATTCGAGTCATCTCCTGATCAAGATCTACTAACGTGACCGATTTTACTTTAGGGTTTTTAAGAATTTCTCGGACGGCCATGCCGTCGCCTCCACCGAGAACGAGAACCTTTTCAGGCTGAGCGACCGAGTTTAGCCCGGGATGAATCAACGATTCGTGATACCGATATTCATCGCGCGAACTAAACTGAAGGTGAGTGTTTAAAAAAAGGCGCACATCATTCTCTTGTCTGGTGATGAGGATACGCTGGTATCGAGTGGTTTTTGCAAAAATTGTTCGACCGGGAAACACCCCGGCTTCGCCAAAAGCCTCAAGTCGATCACTCGCTAAAAATCCAATGACGAGTGAAAGTAAAGCGATGATCGCCGTGCCTCGAACGATTTGATACGCTTTGGATTTTTGACCCAGAATGTGAATTGCTGCAAGAGCGACAATGACATTGAGGATTCCAAATAAAAAACTAGTCCGAATCATTCCAAGATGGGGAACAAGGAGGAGTGGAAAGAGAATGGAGGCTAGTAGAGCGCCCACATAATCGAAGGTAAACACCTTGGCGACCAGTTCTTTGAATTCGAACTGGTCCTGTAAAATTCTCAGGAGCAGGGGGATCTCCGCCCCCACAAGCATGCCCGTTATAGAAACTACAACGTAGAGCGCAATTCGAAAATGAACGACGTGTGCGAAGAGTACAAAGAGTAGGGCAGAGGAAAATCCGCCGACCACTCCGACCAGTACTTCGATACCCACAAAGGTCAGTGCCAGATGCCCGCGCATGTAGCGGGTCAAATATGAACCGATTCCCATTGCAAAGAGGTAAACACCGATGACGGTTGAAAACTGAGTAACGGAATCCCCAAGCAAATAACTAGCAAGGGCTCCGTTCACCAATTCATAAACCAAACCACACGTTGAAATGACAAATGCTGAACAAAGAAAGAGTAATGCCATCCGCGTGGTTGCTTAACCGTGAATGGCGGATGCAATGATATTGCATATGCCAATCGAGATTCCACCGACTACGACTGCAAGCGCCACGTTTTTTTCTTCAATGAGTTCTTTCCAAAGATGATAGGGAGTGAATTTATCGATCACCCAAAATCCAGCCGCAAAAAGAAGTAAACCAATTAAAGAGAACACTACTGCATTCAAGACGCCCGATAGATTTAACGCTGCTTCCATGATCACATTTCCTTTCTATTTTCCATGTATTCCATGACCTCCACCAAAAGAGTAGCCGCCTGTGCGATAGCTCGAGTGCATCGAGTTTTCGCCAGAGAAGATTCCGTAGGTCGGAAACCACCCTGTTTGGTTGGCATAACCCATTGCTGCGATCGTGAGTACGCAAAAAATAACATAGGTGCGAACTCCTGACGGCAGCCTTTTCCAAAAGTTTTCTTTTTGACTTGGATCGGTTTCATCAGCCATAGCTTATTGTTCCTCCCTTTTGGCAAAAGGATTAAATTCACTGTCACTCCAGCGTTTGGTTTCGAATACTCTCGAGCGAAAAGAGAGCCACACGATGGGTAAGGTAATCAGAAAAATAGCGAGCCAACAGTTCGACCACACGGTGGGTGAAACCTTCACTTTTGCTAAAATATCTACCGAATGACCTTTTTCTGGCGTTACAGTAAGGAGCACTCGGTAATTTCCGCGCGGAAGCGCGTTAATTAAAAAATCTTCGGATTTACTTCCTTCGCTCCAGTAACCATCATCGTAGCCCGAATAAAAGGAAATGTCTTTTTCGAAACGATGAGCCGGGGTCTGGTTTGTACCCTCAACCGGTAGAATGCTCAATCCTACGGTTGCCCAACTCTGGTCAACAAAAGCGGTCACGTTAATTTCGACATGCGTCGACGAACTCGCCGTCGAAAATTGAGCGACTTCGATATCAGAAAGCCCGGTTTCGGGAACAGTTACTCGCTTGCCCTCGATTATTTTCAAAGGCTTGATGGAAGTCCCAAAAATTTGAACAGAAAAAATAACAACGATTGCTGCAAGCCAAACTGTGCAGTATTGTCTAAGTCCCTTGACTACCGAAGGTTGGTTCGGAGCAATACCTTCTTTTTCGGGCATGGGGTCCGGGTGGAAGGCATCCAATACTTCTGCGGGCTCGACGTATTCGCCTAAAGACCAGTTCACTTCTCTACCATCGATTTCCTGCGAAAGCATAAACGGAGGTTTAATTAAGTCTCGCGTTCTTACACTATCCGCCGCCCGCACTCTCCAATAGAACTCACCCAGAACAAACTGAACGACCGCGTTTCCCTGATGATAATCTTGAAACGTACTTCCTATGAATGAGACCGAGCGGTCCGTTACTTTTTGAGGAACGCTTTTGGTTGCCTTAAAAAGGGTCCAATGGCCTTTGTATTCCATAAGCCAACGATAGCCTTGATAAGGGTTGTAGAGCAGGTATTCGTCCCACGGTTGATCCGCGTATTCGCGTTCATAGCGGCGCATGAAGCCAATGACTTGGTAGACGCAGCCACGCATTTTCCCTTTTGTTCCGAGAACAATACGGGGTTTTATTTTCAAAAGTTCAACGGAGCGCTGAACTAAAATAAAATTCCCGTTATCGATTTCACTTAAAGAACCACACGAGGGGCACACCACAGTAACCGTAAATCCGGATGCACGAATGGCAACCGGGGCCCCGCATTGCTGACAATCAAAGTTCGAAACTGCTGGTGTATTTTTCGAATCACCAGCCATCCATTTGCCTCAGGTTCTGAAAATGGAATTCCTGAAAATCAAGATATTGTCCGACATAAACTTCGACTTCGTCTTTTGGCCCGCCATCTTTACCGTAGCGAATGGAAGCAAAGTCGTTCTCCCCATGAGTGAGATCAACCGAAATGCCCTTAAATCCTTGGGCTGCAACAAAAGGGAGTTCTCCATCGGCGAATGAATAAGTGATTTGTTTGATATCGTCAATCTGATAGGCGGTTTTTCCAATTTGTACGGTCATCTCTGGTTTTGCTTCATTTGCAGCAGGGAGATGGTCTGGTTTTTCAAATGGAAAGCTAATCATATAAAACCCTTGGGCCTCAGAAAGCCAGGCTTCGCTTCCGTCCCCGTATCGGGCATACCATTCGTCCCAAAAACCCTCTTGCCAAGAAACCCTCACCCGACCCAGGAGGACAAACTCGCCCTTAAACCGCCCCGTCGTGCCGACTTGAAACGGAGTAGAGTCATCCTGAATTTCGGCCATTTTTCCGAGGGTCTCCAGATTAAGGTCCTTGCGGACTAACGTAGAACGACAGTATGCGCAGACGGTGAAAATGGTAATCGAAGACTGAAATGTGACTTCTGCGCCACAAGAAGGGCAGGGGTATTTTTTCATCCGCTATATGACCTTTTTAAGAAGTTTTAACTTTTTGAGTCTGATCAATTTTAGTGATAACACATCTCTAGATTATTTCGTACCGCGGATTCAGCAATTTTTTCATGACCTTTTTGTGGATGAGAAAACCAGAAACACTTACTCAATCGAAATTTTAATAAGTATAAAGACGAATCAATTTTCATTTGATTGAACAGTGAAGTCGCCACATCCTAAAAATGCACAAAAAGTTTCACCTTCACCAATTCGTTATTATAAGGCGCCAAATTCATTTGTCCAAAACTCCCGTCTGTACTGATGACATCGGAAATGGGAATATTTCCGGAGGCCCCGACGCCTAAGTATACTGGGTTGGAACCTTGTTTGGACACTCGCTGCGAAACTTCTAGGTTTGGATTAAAATAGTTGCTGACATGTTTGTAACTTACGATTCGTCGATCCGGGATTGGCGATCCCGTTTGGATCGCAGCGTAGTATTGAGCATAATGGACGTTGTCAATGGCATCGCCGTGAATCCAACGGGTATTAAATAAGGCTTGGAGACGAATTTTAAAACCATGGCGCGTTTCATTGTTAAATTCCAGGCCGTATTTGGCTCCAAGATTGCCGGGAAACATCGTGGTCATAAAATTATACCCTGGGTGTAACCCTTTCGATTGATCCGGAAATAAATCGGCCCCAAAATAATTGGGTTTTCCATCAGGGGTGTAAATGGTTTCGGAGTCTCCGCTCAGGCTTGCACCAATTTTAACGGCTAGGTAACGAGTTCCTACTCTGGAGTTTAGTAAGTCGACTTTTCCATCAAAACTGTAAATTTCAATCCGCCTAGAATTGATGTTAGTGAAGGAATAGCCCTGATCAAACTTAAAAACAAAAAAGTCCATGTTGTCAAAAAACTGAAATCCGCCGTCGTCATCCCATCTGTTTTTACTATTCTGAAGCGCATTCATATTTCTAAACGCCCATGCGTCAAAAGATAAATAAATGCTGCCGCCAGGAGCAAGAGAAACGGTAAAGGGGATTATTTGGACGCCGACATTTTTTCCGGTTTCGTCATAATCTTCAATGGTGGTCGTCTCGTGGTTAACGAGAGAACTGCTACCACCTAAGTCGCTTTCATATATAAACGCTCCGCTCGCATCGAAAGTAGCAACATACGACTTTTCGTGAATCCCATTATTCCGCTGATCGGCGATTAACGCACCAATGCCTAACGAATGAAAACGACTCAGCAGCGCAGAAACCAAATTACCTGCCCCCGAGGCATTTCCAAATTGAATGGAAACGGGTCGATCACCCTGAGGTGCATCGGCCGCGGGTTGTGGAGTAGGTGAGGGTCGGTCCGCGTGCGTTGCCGGAGCAGTCACGGTCTGAGCATAGACGTTAGAATTGAGCTGAATCATCAAAGCAACGATAAAAAATTTCATTTCGCATTATTACTATAGTGCGAAAGTGTAGTAAATAACTAAGTTGCTTCACCTGGTTTCGTTGAAAATTCAGCTAAAACACTTTTACTTTGCTTGAAGTGAAGCGTTTGTTTCTACGCGCACGCTGCCCACACTCAAGCTTTGAACGGAATCTTGCATTCCAGGCGCGCTGTAGGTCACTTTGTATTGGCCAGTGGGCACGATAATGTCAAAGTAACCATCCTGGCGCACAGGATAGTCTTGAACGAACGGATTACCGCCCGAAGTTCTCTCCAAATGCACCACTGCCGTACCAACGCCTTCGCCGTTCGGTGTTTTTACTTGTCCGTGGAGGGACGATCCGTCTAGTTTATCCAATAAAAGTTCCCACGCTGGTCTTACGTTATCCACCGTTTTTTGGCGCCATTTTCGATAAGAGGGTTGGAATCCTTGCGAGTCTGCGTTGACTTCAATCACATAAGGAATCACCGACGCTTCGTGATACATCCAATCAATATCGCCGCCATCAACAGAATACAAAAGCTCCGGAGCGGTTCCTGCTCGGTACCGACCTTCGCCATCGTCGGAAACAATCAACGAGGCCATTTCTGCGCCGATACTTTCTACCACTTCCTTGGTGGGGGTGTGTTGGCCTTCGCAGCCAAAAGGATAAATCACAATCTCGCTATACGAATGGTAAGAAATGCTAAACACCGGACGAATGGCTTTTACCAAATTCATCATCACGACAGTTTCTGGCTCAGAGGCGCCCGAGGGGCCGTGGTAATCTTGTGCGCTTTGTGAGTTGCTTGATCCATTGCAACTGTTCCAGGCGTAAGGGTAATTTCGGTTAATGTCCACACCGTAGCCGCCCCGTGTATTTTTGCGCCACATGCTTTCGGAATTCCACACTTTGTTATTTCCATCCACATTAAACATAGGCAGAACCCAAATTTCATTTGCGTCCACCCAGTGGGTTATTTTTGAGTCTTTTCCGTAGCCCTTGAGTAGCGTTTCAATCGTATCGAGCGGAATTTCAACGGACATCACTTCGCGGGCGTGGTGCATTCCGTTAAAAAAGATGTGGGGCTTGGCAGGATCGGGCTGACTTACATTGCTGGTGATTTTAATGGCCCAAATATCCCGCCCTTCCAGTGATTTTCCAACCGATTGAACCTGAGCTAAGGTTGGATATTGTGCGGCATATTTTTTTAGGAGCGCTTCAATTTTTTCGGGTGTTTGGTAGTTATTGTCGGGGCGGGTAAGTCCGACTTGCGACTTAGTGTTGATGACCTTAAATCCTAAATCATGGATTTGTTTTGCTTGAAGGTCGTCCACCACTAAATCGACGGTATGTGCGTTCAGGTTGACGCCAGCAATATCAAAATCAAGGGCATGCAATTGCTTCATTTGGGCCGGGAATTGGCTTAATTCTAAGCGGAGAATGGTATGGTGTGCTCCGGTAAAATCCATACCCACTTGGGTCAACATCAGCGCAGAAAATGCAAGAAGGCTAAGTTTAATTTTCATAAGGAGACCCCCCGATCTCGTAAATCTATTTTAAATAAAAAGTTCTTAACTCCGTCATTTTCTCCACGGTTTTTGGAATGCGCAAGTTTTATTTTTAACCGGTTCGGATTTCGCTGGAACTCGGGTTGAGATTCAGATTAGAATGGAAATCATGATAAAAAACACCTCGATCGTTCGTTCTTTTACTTTGGTACTTTCTGCGGCCGTGCTCACCCTGATGCTGACCTTAACGGGTTGCTTTGGAGATAAAAAAACCGAAAGCACCGGTAGCTCAGACTTGAAGATTACGGACACTGTGGTTGGCACAGGTGCCGAAGCAAAAGTTGGAAACACCATTTCGGTGCACTACGAAGGTTTCTTAGAAAACGGTCAAAAGTTCGATTCTTCGTTGGATCGCGGTTCGCCCATTACGTTTAAGTTGGGTGCAGGAATGGTCATCAAAGGTTGGGACCAAGGGTTTACTGGAATGAAGGTGGGCGGAAAAAGAACGCTCATGATTCCGTCTGCTCTGGGTTACGGCGAACACGGCGCAGGGCCAATTCCTCCGAATTCGAACTTAAAGTTTAATGTTGAGCTTGTTGACGTTAAAGAATGAGGCGGAGCTTTGCTGCTCTTGGCTTGTTGATTGTGTATGGATTGGGCGGGTTGAACGCCGCCTCAGCGCATGCGGAGCCAATTAATATTTATATTAACCAAAAACAAGACGACAAAGAAAAATCCCGTTGGACACTAGCGGGATGGTTAGATACGCGCGATAAAATGCGCGTCATGGACATGTGGCTTGCGCTGCATAGTCCAAGTCCTTACGAATATTACATCGGTGGCCAGTACGATTTAGGGAGTTTCAATCCTGGTGGTTCATTCACGGGCGGAAGCATATATGCTGCAGCTTATGCCACCGTGTTTGGACTAGAAGTGCATCGGGACTGGTGGGCAAGCGAAACAAGGACAGCGGGAATATTTGATTTAAGAGTGTGGGGCTATCATGCCCAAAGTACGAATCTAACGTTCCAAGCAGGTGTGCGGCATCAAAGCAATGCCCTGACTACGTATCAAAGTGCATTGGCCGGGGCGACGCTTACGCTCTATTTGGCTAAAACCTTCGGCGTGCAAGGCCTTTATCGTTATTATTTTAATTCAACTCCCCAGTCCTCCGGCCAAATTTTTAGCGGCAACCGCATCGAGGGAACGGCGTTCATTGAGTTTCGATTTTTGCGGATTTACGGAACTTATTTCACGGAGACAGAGACGCCGTTGGCTTCTCGAAATGGATTTTCGGTAGGAACTCAACTTTATTTTTAAAGTGAGCGTTTACTGCCGTGTTTAAGTAAAGAGATTGAATTTAGATTACTTGATAAAACGACTTGTTTTTTAAATAATACCTATGTACTTTGAGTGGAAACAAAATGGTCCATTCATGAGGTATTTTTAAATGCTATTTCGAAACTTCGTTTTTCTTTCTGTCCTTCTTCTAACAATGCCTATTTTTGCAGATGATTTTAAAATTGATGCCGTGCTCTTTGAGCCCATTGTGGGGTCTCCCTTAAACTTAGATCCCGAAGTAAAGCGAATATTAGAAATGTTCCATGCTACCCATATGACTAAAAGTTACGAAAGTAAATTTGTGTCCCCCACCTTTCCAGAGCGGTGGGGTAAATTTGTAGTGCAGGCCTATGTAAAAGCCCACAATGAGAATGACTTGGGGGCTATTATCACCTTTGACCAAGGAACTTCGGCTTCGGTAAT
>CAIMNF010000207.1 GCA_903842755.1 Oligoflexia bacterium | reverse complement strand
AATAGAAGTAAAAATAAAAGACTTGCCAGCGGAACTGAACGGTTTAAGAATTGTTCAACTGAGCGACGTGCACTTAGGAACTGGCCCCAATGTTAATCAAGTAAGGGCGATGATCGACCAAACGCTTGCGCTAAAGCCCGACTTGATTGTCTTGACCGGAGACATTATTGATAGCTCCGTAAAAGACATTGGCCCTGAGTTACGCGAAATGGAGCGTTTGCGCGCGCCATTTGGTGTTTATTTTTGCTTAGGCAATCACGAGTGCTATTGGAATTACGAGCAATCCGTAAAAACCTTTTCAAAAATGGGAATTATCCCCCTTTTGAATGAAGGTAGAACGATCGAAATTAAAAATCAGCGTGTTTTTATTGCTGGGGTCAATGATCCGGCGATGACTTATTTTTCTCATCCAGGACCGCAAATTCCCCAAATCCCGGCCCAGTCCACCTGTAATCTTTTACTCGCCCACCAACCTCAAATTGCAAAAAAGGTTTCCCAGTTTCGGTCGGAAGGCGGCCAGCGCTACCATTTGCAGCTTTCAGGGCACACCCACGGCGGGCAATTTTTTCCATGGAGCATTGTGGTCCGGTGGATGTATGCCATTCATCAAGGCTTGGGCAAGATGGATGATCTTTGGGTTTACGTGAGTTGCGGAACTGGCTTTTGGGGGCCGCCCATTCGCTTGGGAACGGTGAGCGAAGTCAGCGAGATTGTTTTATCTGCTTAGTTTGCCCAATTGCTTTTCCAAATCCGCAATTCGCACGAGTCCATCCGTCCCGTCGATGATCACTTGATCGCTCTTGACGTGAAGATTAACGGCGTTGAGTAAAAGGTAACGAGTTTGACGTTCGTTTGCGGTAATGAAAAAAACGCCATAAAGCTGATTAAAACCCCATCCCGCTAAACTTCCGCCTAGGGGCATAAGGACGGATAAAGATTCGACCGTCGCAAAGCCCGACACAATACTTTTTACTCCGCCTTCGAGTAACGTTTCGCCAGGACGGCTTTTTTGTTCGCAGAGTTTTAAGGCGACTTTGTAACCAATCCATGCGCCGATGGCAACACCCGCTAAAGTTGTTGCCACTTTGCCTGTCTCGTCCACGTTGATCTGATCGCCTTGTGTTTTGGCTAACGCAGTTAACTCGGCCCGATCATAACTTTTTTGGGGTCCCAAATTTCGGACCGTACCGTCCGGGAGGTGAAGGAGGTAAGACACGCGCTCCGCCGTATCATGATTTTGATCGGCAGCGAGAACCTTCTCTACGGTAATAAAATAATCCGATGCGATATTCTTGTGGGAGAAAACGATCGTACGCGCCGCCTGGGCTTGTGCGAAAGTGAGAACGCTAAAAAATAACATGACCAACGTTTTTTTAATTTTCATGGCCAAGGTTTTAGCATGGTCAGTGTGGGTCGTACACGCATTCAAACTTGATTAAATAATTATTATTTAATTTAATTCGTTGACTGACGTAGGAGTTGTCTACGCACTTCTTCACGGTCATCAAAGTGCACTGTAGTTTGGCCAATGATTTGATAGGTTTCGTGGCCTTTTCCTGCAATCAGCAGGGTGTCGCCTGAGTGTGCAAGTTGAATTGCTTGGGCAATCGCTTGGGCGCGGTCCGGAATGACCTCGCACGATTTTAATCGGGGAGACTGTGCTTGGTCCACGCCTGCTT
>CAIMNF010000206.1 GCA_903842755.1 Oligoflexia bacterium | reverse complement strand
AGTGTGGGATGAGCAAAATAATCCAAAGCCTCGGCTGGAATTTCCAACAAATTAAAAACTCCGGGTAGATTCCGTATCGACCATTTCGCTAAATCTAACGGTAGCGGAAAAGTGATGATCTTTTTGTTCATTACTTTTCCAAACTGATCCAGGACTTGTTGAATTGTCGCAGGGTGCGGATCCGCCAAGTGAAGGACTTTTCCTTCCGTTTCTGGCAAAATGCTTAATTTTGCGATGGAATCCGTAATAAAATCACGGGGCACCACATTCAGTGCCACCTGATTGGCAGGGCCCACCACAGGAAGAACAGCTACCCGTCCTTGCTTCAGTAGCCAACGAATCACAAAATAGGGACCATCCGCTTTCTGTGTTTCACCGGTAATGCTATCCCCCACCACAATCGATGGACGATAGACCGTAGCCCTAAGTCCGGCCTTCATTTCCTTTTGAACTTCGACTTCGGCAAGATACTTTGTTTCTTCATAGAAGTTATTAAAGCTTTGCCCCTTGATCAGGTCACTCTCCGAGAAGTTTCCTGCAAAACGGCCTGAGACATAACACGTACTTACATAGTGAAACCGCTCTAAATGCGGACACGCTTTTGCAAAGTCTAAAACCATTCGAGTCCCCTGGACATTAATCTTCAGGCCAGCGAGACGACTTACCGCTAAATCATAGACCGCGGCCAAGTGAATGATCTTTTTAATTTTTGCCAAGTCCGGCAGTTCGACCAATCCCAAATTGGGCTGAGTAATATCGCCCACAACCAATTGAATTTTTCCCGACAAAAGACTGCCGCTCAACCGTTTTTCCAGAACCGCTACTTTATGGCGAGCCATCGGCAAATATTGAGCTTGGACAACGGCCAAAATAGAGTTCTCTGGCTCTTGTTCCAAAATTCGAGGCAGCAACTCGCTCGCTAAAAACCCGGGAAATCCAGTTAATAAAATCATGAAATTAGGTTACACGATCCCTAAGAGAAGACAATCGGAACCACCACGGTCAATGCAATGGCGACTGAATTCGCACTATTCCGGTAAGAATGCGGCTGATCACCCGAAAAACTAAAAAGAGCCCCTTTGGGGACAATGTGGTGCTCGCCCGCGACGGTCACCGCGAGCGATCCTTGAATGACGGTAAGGTATTCTTTAGAGCCCCTCATATGGGGGTATCCGGGAAGAGTGGTGAGCGGGTCGAACTCGATGCGATCCACTTCAATTCCTTTCACTTGTTCGGGCATCAGGCGCGCAATGCGCACGCGGCCGTGAGCACGACGTTGAATCGGTAATTGATCCGCAGGAATGAGTAACGTTTCTTTTCTTGGCTTTGACAAAAGCTCTTCTATTCCAACTTGAAGCCCGCTCGAAATTTTTGATAAGTTCATCAACGACGGGTTGCTCACGCCTGACTCAATGTGCGCAAGCGTTGAGCGAGGCAGCCGTGCAAGCTTGGCCAATTGCTCTTGACTAAGACCTTTTGCCTTGCGTATTTTCAATATATTGTCTGCAAGATGCCGGGGAACCGAATCCATTCCATCCATGGGGACGATCATGCCGAATTCGGACCACTTTGTCTATTATACCAACAAATATGTTGGTAAACGAACTTCATCTCAACGACTTAAAGTGTGACTTATTCAAGCTTCATCACTTCAATCACTCCCCCAGGGACGTGAATTTTTGGAGTAAGCCCAAGTCTCCGACAAACTACTTTTATCTGGTAAACTCTTCCCAAGTCATTCAATGCGGGAATCCAGATGGAGCCGCCGGGTTGTAATACACGACTCAGTTCTTTGAACAAATGTCCAAACTGACTGAGTGGTTCGTAATGAAAAATGCTCCAAAAGGCAAAGATCATATCAAACCGAGGATTATTCCAAGGCAAGCGGTAAGCATCGGCCTGAATAAAAAGTGGATTGTATTTTTGATGATTCTCTAAATAGAGGTCTAGGCCGACGACCGAAAGTGAACGGTTGGTTAACTCCCGCACTAAAGTTCCTCCTCCACAACCGATGTCCAAAATAGATTGGTTTTGACTGTACCGAACGAACCCGTCTAAACCCGTAAATAATTTTTGCATACCGCTTGTCGGATGATTAAAAATTTCTTCTACTTTGCGATTCGTCCGATGGTAGTGAATGGAATACGAAGCGCGCCTTACCTTAATGCCAATCACTTCGCCGTTTCGGTGGGTGACAACTTCAGTTTTTGGGATGAGGAACTCTGGGGTGGTGTTATTCAAGATGTTCACAAGGAACTTATCGACGGACCCCGAATTAAATTAAGAGATTTCT
>CAIMNF010000205.1 GCA_903842755.1 Oligoflexia bacterium | reverse complement strand
CTGCAATTGCAATTCAATCGTTTTACCGTCCCCACCCGCAACGCCGCTTTCACCCCAAATATTGGGTGTTGCCAGCACTCGTTCTGGCAAGCCTAACACTATCCGGATGGAGTGACTGTCTTTTTATGGGGGCGAAAAAGCAATCCACCGAATTTTTTAGCGCAGCTGAGTTTAACCTGGCCGACGAATGGCGATCTCTTAGGAACTCCCCCAACGACGTTGTCCTCATTAGCCCCAAACATAATCACTGGGTTCCTTGCCTTACTGGCTCGCCCGTTTGGATGGGATACGCGGGTTGGCTTTGGTCATGGGGAATCAACTACCGCGCCCGCGAAAAAGACGTGACCGACATTTTGCTGGGTCGACCAAATGCCCAACTGCTGATTGAAAAGAACTCCCTCCGTTACGCCGTTTTAAATCGAGCTGACCAAATCAATGGAAACGCAATCAATCTGAATTTTTTTACTGAACACTACAAAGCGGTTTTAAATCGAAATGGTTGGTATGCGTTTGATTTAACTTCTCCGCTCAACTCAATGTCGCCTTCCTCATCCGTTCGTTGAAGGGGGATCTTTAAATTGAAAAACTTGGCCAATGTATCGGGATGCGGATGGTGGTAGGGATTATGCTTCCCTACCGATACCCACGCTTTTTTTGGCTGAATCAAAGCTAAAAATTCTTCCCCACTGGAATAGCGGGACCCGTGATGACTAACCTTCCAAATTCGATCTGGATATTGCGCTATTTTTCCTTTGAAATGATCATAATAGGCTAACTCTTGCGACTGATCCGCATCCCCCGCAGCTAAATAAACTTGATGAGGTGAAATCTCAACAAATGAGCCCGCCATCAGCTCATTCCCTTTTCCGTGGGTACCCGAGCCAAGCCAAACGTGGTCCACAAGCTGGACGCAGTTTTGATCTGCAATGATCGTGTGACTCTGTTGGTTTCGTACGGCAGCTGTAAGGCGCTGGCCTTTCTCGCTCCTCCAAAGCGCTGGATGGGTTTCCACGCAGCGCACTTCGATTAAGCTAGGAATAAACTGTAATGCCCCTTGATGATCTTCATCCAGATGACTTAGCAAAATTCCGTCCACTTGGGTAACACCCAGTTTAGAAAACTCACTCAGCCAAAATTCGGGCTTTATCTTGCGGTATCCCCCGACGTCAATCATCTCTGCTCGGCCACCCCTCGTGTAATTTGAATCATGAATCATGAGTGCATCCCCCTGCCCTACATCAACCTGAGTGATCACTCGATGCCATAGCGGTAACTCTTCGCCGTATATTTCAAGAACCACCCGTCCCATTCCGAGAAAAACGACAAACAGCGCAACAAAAGCAATTCTGCGCCGAGTGCTTTCCAAAATCCGCAAAATTCCCACAAAAATTAAGCCCAGAAAAAAAGCAATCATAATGCCCCCTTGGGGAATCACAAAAAATGTTAAATTTAACTGGTCCATCACCTGGATAAAAAAAGTAGTGCATGCACTTCCCACTCGGACACTCGCGCTCAAAAGGACGGGTAGCCCCACACACGCGAACAATAAACTGAAGACAAGTGCCGGATAAAGAAGCCCACAGAAAAGCGGCAACATCAGCAAACTCCACAGCGGAGTAAAGAGGGCCACTTGGTGATTTCTCCAGAGTTCAATTGCAGCAATCCCTAGCCAAGACCCCCAGGCCAGGGAGCCATGCTCCAAAAAAAAGCGAACTATTCCCCCACTTTTTGGCCCGTTTTTTTCGAAATGGCTTTTAGCACTGTCTACAGCGAAATCCATGGCCAGGATTCCGCCACCGACAGCCAAAAAGTAGTGAATTTTTCCGTCCCAATCTAAAGTGGAATGCGGGGAAGCCGAAAGAGTAGACAGGATTATATCAAGCAAAAACGTAATCAGCAATGGCGCGAACCTTGCCCACTTTAAGCCTAAAGCCTGGCCCCATTTTCGCAAGCCAAACATAAATAAAGGGCGAATAAAGCCAAAGCGGAACTTTTGAAGCGCCCAAAGAAACCAAAATAAAATCAGGGTTACCGTTCGGAGGACGACCTTGATGGTCCGTAGGGGTAAGCGGCTTGAGCGATGGGGATTATTTCGATCCAGACGGTGAGAGCATTTTGAAACGACTAATTCCGTAATCGTCTCGAGTGCACTCGCCAACGCATAAAGGTGGATTCCGCTTGCAGAGTAAATGTGAACCCAACCCAATGTCCGAAGAATTCCTTCCGGACTATGAGCAAGGGGCTCATCAAAAAGGAGGCGTCGGAAAACACCCCAATCGTCAAAAACTTGAACTTGAGCAAGCAGAGACTGACGTAACGTTTCTAAGGTCGTTTGATTCATGGAGATAAATATGTTCTGCAGGAATTGCGCCAGCGCTAAGTTTTGCTACACTAAGGGAATGCACCTAAAATGGATTGCGGACCATTTTAAAGAATCTCAGCTTTCAATTTTTGCACTTTTTGTTTTGGTGGGTATATTTACCTATCGTAACAAGATTGTGGAAAAGAGCGCATTTAAAGTCCGGGAAGCGGATACCGACACCGCAAACCGACTACGCCAAAAGCAAGGCCCCGATACGGCGAACGCGAAGTTATCAAAATTCCAAGAGAAGCCTAAGCCTCCGCCGCTCGCCCTTCCGGGAATTCAGCTGCACGGAAAAGCGCATGAAATTTTAGGCATTGCGGAAGATGCAAATGAGCTCGAAGTGATGCGCGCTTTTAAAGAATCGATGAAGCGTTACCATCCCGATGTCATTCAAAATGTGGCCCCCGATCAAATGAAATTTTACCAAGACGCTGCAACACAGATTAATGCGGCAAAGAACGAAATGCTTGCCAAACTCAAAAAAAATTAAGTATTAAATATTGGCCCCTATTTTGCATTACCCCTAGACATGCCGATTCAAACTTATTCTTTATTTCAAAA
Source organism: Oligoflexia bacterium (assembly GCA_903842755.1). GTDB lineage: Bacteria > Bdellovibrionota > UBA1018 > UBA1018 > CAIMNF01 > CAIMNF01. The sequence goes on along the minus strand of CAIMNF010000205.1, from coordinate 3,909 downwards.
CGATGTGACGATTAAATCTGTTGAGGTGGAACTTCATACACGCTTTCAAATTCCATCCTTTCATATCTTAGGACTTCCCGCGCCCGAGATTCAAGAAGCACGAGAACGGATTATGGCCGCGTTTAGCTCCTCGGACCTCGAGTTTCCGAAGCAAAAAGTCATGGTGAACTTAACACCTTCTTCGGAGCGAAAAAGCGGCACCGGCCATGATTTAGCAATTGCAATTAAAATTTTAGAACAAGTCATTGACCTTCGTCCCCCTTCTTCCCTTAAAAACAAAATTTACGCTTGGGGGGAATTGGGATTGGATGGAAAAATCAAATCCTGTGGGCACATGGCCAAATGGGTAGAGCTCATTTTTCACGAAAACATTGAAATTCTCTTTTTAAGCAAGGAGGATCATCAGACCCTTACCCGGCTTATCCAATGGCGGAAAGAAAAATCCCTGCCCGTCCCCCTGATTCCCTTCCTCATTGAGGTCAACTCTCTCAACGAGGTTGCCGATCATTTGACCAACGATTTACTTAGCCGTGGTCTTCGCTCACCAAAACAAAACTTAAGCGAGCGAGCAGCGAAGGAGACCGCTTCTCAGTCACTTCAAACGAAACCCCCACCGGAAGTACCTTGCCTCTTACCGTTGAGCCCCTCCCTAGAGCGAGTCATCAAGATTGCTCTCGTCGGGCGGCATCACCTCCTCATCTTGGGACCCAAGGGAACTGGAAAATCACAAGCACTCGATTGGTTGAAAGCGCTTGCACCGGATCCAAAACCTAGCCAAACCTGGGAAAGGCTATTGTTATCGGACCAGTCTTTTGATCCCGTTCAATTTAGATTACCCATTCGGAGAGTTCATGCTCAAATTCGTCCCAGTCACCTTCTTGGATCCTGGAACAACAATGGGTTTCACGCAGGCGAATTGTCGAACGCGCATGGTGGAATTTTAATCGCGGATGAATTCTTAGAGTGGCCGCGCGATGCAAAAGAGTGCTTGCGTGAGCCGCTCGAGCAAAAACGTTACGGTCTGACCCGAAAACAAGGCACCGTCCAACTCTCTTGCGACGTTCAGTTTATCGGCACAGGTAATCTTTGTCCATGCGGGGGTCTTCCCCACCCCTACTTGCAGCGTGTTCAGGGAAGAGCACGCTCCAAGCAATTGTTCCAAAAATGCTCTTGTAAAGCGAGTGTGATGGAACACTATTTAAATCGCTTATCGGGGCCCGTGGCAGATCGGATCGATTTAGTGTACATCCATGCGGAAGCCCCCAACGGTCAGATAAATTATCTCGACCAAACCGAAATCGTAAATCATCAAAATCAGATTCAACAATCTCAAGACTTTTGCATTAAAAAAAACCAAGGCCTTTCGAGCAGTTTAGGCGTGGTTTTGCTTGAAGAGAAAGTCAAACAAGTGAAGCATTCGGAAGCGATGCTTCATTCGATCACCTCTCTAAGAGCCCGCCATAAGGTGATGAGAATTGCCTGTACCATTCAAGCATTGGAAAGAAACGAAACGCTAAAGCCCGAGCATTTAATGGAGGCCATCACCTATCGTTTCGAAGGAATTGAACACTAATTACAGTACTTTTAGTTACCGTCGTAGGCGCGTTCGCCCAAACGATATAGGTCAATTTGATACAAAATATAGGTGCCACGAATCCGTTCAATCCGAATCCGGTCGACCAAAGGATACTGCGAAAGCGGAATATAGACTTGTTCTGTTCGCAGTCCACCGTAAGGATCGTTCAAGGTGGTTACGTCTTTCATAAATATAGGAAAACTTGGATTGTTATAGTACGTCCAAGCCCGAGGCTGCTTGACGCCAATCAACTCATTAAAACCCTGCTGCGTAGAAATCATTTGCACCTGCAAAATGGTTTGACCGCTGATGCCCATATTACACCCTCCGTTAGTGCCGGTCGCGGGATTTGGCTCGGTACAACAGGATGTTCCTCCAGAAATGGAATTACACGTTGGCAAATCTACTACTGGCCATTCGCTTGCCCCTGGCGTTGTAGCCACCCCATTGGCCACATCGGACCTAGAAATATTGGACGCGAAAGCTTGATAAGTCAGATTCATCAGCACGTCCTCGCTTACACCGAGTTGAGCTCGGTTTAAGTCTAAGTTCACACCCCCAATGTATGATTTTGAAATATTATCATCCGGATCATCTATGGGTCCCTGCATTTCGCACCAATCGTCCCGCACGCGGTAATAGCCTGTTCCAAAGAAGGGCTTGAGGGATGGCGAACTAGAAGCATTCGGAGTTGAAAAGGGTGTGGGCGCAGGCGAAAGGTAGGGTGATGGCGCGGGCGTAGGCAAAGAGGCACTGAAGGGCTTACGATCAAAATCCGCACAATAGCTTGGATAAACCGTAGTAGTTCCTTGATTAGCCCGATAGGAACACTTATCGCTTTCCATTAAACTATATTGGCTATTGAGGTAAAACGTATTGGTCATATCTACACTCACATTTTTAATAAATGAGGGCTTCAACGTGGGTGAAAACGCATCCACGATTCCAGCACTCGCCAACGGAACCTGGGTCCCCACTTGCGAATAATCTCCGCCACTGGGGTCATACAATTTGAGGACGTCGCCCGCACACTGAAATTCCGTATTGACCGCTACAAAGGGCGTAGGATTAAAGCTATCTAGCCAGGTAAAATTGTTTTCATTAAAAATAACCCGCACAGCTGGATTTGAACTCAATCCTGGCGAAGTCACTCCGGTCGAGGACAGGTTGATCGAACTGGCAGTGCTGGACGAAGGCGTCGGAGATCCGCAACCCACACAGAAAAGGAGAATTACCAAAAGAACTTTCCCTCGTAGTTGCTGTTGCGCCGAGAGTAATTTTATTCTGGTCATCGCCTAAATCCTCAATAGAGTAACAGACCGAATAATGACCCCCAAACATAGGGGTGAATTAGAATTATTTCCGCAAAAATTAGAAACGTAATCGATCGTCGCTGCACCGCTCGTGTAATCGGTCGACCATGATCGCATTCGCGAAAACTGGATAATGTTCATTGAAGGATACGCGCTTAATGGAATCATGATTTGCTTGGTCCGAATCGGAGAGCCTTGATAATATTGATTGTTGCACGGATAACTATAAGCGGTGGTCGGCAACACTGCATTCGTCCCGCAAAACGCATAATTGGTTGGAACAAACGTCGCAAAAGGTGTCATCGACTTTGATTGGTCCGGAGTGGACGACCAAAACACCTTCCACAGTTGATCGACGAGGTCTTCCGAATTCGTTGGACTAACTGCCCCGATGATATTTTGCGTATAGGGGATCAAGCCCGAGGCTTGATATTCGACTTGAATCATTAAATTCTCGCCCGAGCCCAAGTATGCATTGTTTCGATTTAAAATAATTCTGAAAAAGACGGAATCGCCGGTAGTTCCGACTCCGGTGTTACTGGACGCCCCACAATCTCGTTCACTTGTTCTAAAAGCGCCTCCCGAGTCATAAAGACCTGAGGTGCTCCCGGGGCCAACGCCGCCAAACCAGGCGCACGTCGCGCTTGCCGCGTTACCGTAATAGGAAGTTACGCCGACCTGAAAATCAACCAGCCATGGTGGAATGGAACTCAGTTGGGTTACTCCATCTGGTGCATAATAAGTGTTTGCACTGAGTCCAGGATTATACATCATCACCCCATCACCGTAGTGATTCAAGGGCACGATCACGGGAGCGGGAACTGCGTTTGAACTCGTGGTTAAAAAGCTATTATATTGAGCAGGTTGATTGGAAAGCGTATCCATTTTAAGGTTAATGCGAACGCCTTTTACACCCGATGCAAAAAGCTGATTGGATTGTACCGTAGAAGCTGAAGCAGTAGTCGAACTTTCTACTACGCTACCTGGAGAATTGCACGCAGAAAGGGAAAACAAAAATGG
>CAIMNF010000204.1 GCA_903842755.1 Oligoflexia bacterium | reverse complement strand
TGGGCCAGATATTAATGGGTTAACGGATGCGAGTAGCTACTTTTGAGCATGATTGGGGGTCAGTTTTAAATCTTTTCGTAAATGAGCCTCGATGGCATTCACTAATTCCTGCGCATCCGGTTCAACCTTTGAACGAAACCGCGCCACCACGTGCCCTTGGCGGTCCAACAAAAATTTCTCAAAGTTCCATTCAATTTCGCTGTGGTCATTACTTTCAGCAATCAATTGCGCGTAGAGAGGCTGCTTTTTTTCGCCTGAAACTGGATTCTTTTCAAACAAAGGAAAACTGACATGGTATTTTCCGCTACAAAAAAGTTTAATATCTTTATTGCTCCCCGGCTCCTGCCCGCCAAAGTCATTGCTTGGAAACCCAAGCACTTCAAAGCCCTGCGCCTTGTATTTTTCATAAAGCTTTTCGAGCCCGGCATATTGGTGCGTGTATCCACATTGCGAAGCGGTATTCACCACCAAGAGTACTTTTCCCAAATAAGGCTTCAACGTGGTGGAAGTTCCGTCAATGGTTTTAACGGGAACGTCCAATAGCGACGGCGATGCGAAAGCGAATGTGAACAGAGAAGCCAAGAGTGTAAAGTTCATAAGATTTACTCTATCCTAAATTTTTTCGATGTAAAGAGTTCCGCGCTCAATCGTAGGCTTAAGGCCGGGTCCCCGGTTCGGAGATTGTCGATATTGAATACTGACCCTGTACTGAATACCCTGCGCTTTTAGGCGTTTATTCAGTTCAATCAAAATAGGCTTAAAGTCATCGATCATTCGGGTTCGCAAGTTTTGATCGTTTTTGTTCTTAAGAACGTCAAACATTAAGCTTTTGCTGCAGGAAATCGGAGATTTAGGCCGCTTGATCGAACAAGAATTATGCGCTGAATTTCATATAGGATTATTTAGGTATTCTTGAAACCTCCGCACGTAAAGTTTATCCACAATGGGTGCTAGAGGTAAAAATGAAGAACTTCCGTCAAACGCATGATTACCTTGAGCCATTCCTTTAACGGTTAAAACTAATAAATTTAATCCCAGGCTGAGGAGGATCAATTTCAGCATGATTCTCCCTCATCGGTAAACAAAATCCTTTTCAGATTTTCTACGCCGCATCTTCCCGATTCACAAGTGGATCGTAATCAAGAACCAGGCGCTTCGGGCATTTAGGGTCACCAAGCAATGCTTCAAAAGTTCCTAACAACTTAATCTCAAAAAGTCCTGCCATCAAAGCTCTCACTGCAACTTCATTCACCGGATCAAGGCGCTTCAACTTATTGCGTTCCCACTTCAGAATGGCAACGTCACTATAACCTAGCCTTGATCCAAGCTGTTTTTGAGACATCCCCAAAACGCTCCTAAAAAAAAGCACCTCAGCGCCGCGGATTGGACGGCGCAGTGACAAAAGCGCTCTAGCAACCTGAAGTTCAATTTTCTTCAAGACCTCGGCGTCAGTACCCCGTCCAAACCGCTTGCTCTCAACAAAAGGAACATGGTGGATTTCAACATAATCCAAATTCATTAATCCTTTTAGTGTGCGGGGCATTGAATCAACTCCTTTTCTCGTTGCGTAAGTTTACGCTTAAATACAGTTACAATCCAAACACCGTTATCAATGGCGGCAGTAAAACCTCCCGGTTGCTTCCCATCTAAAAAAACCGATGAACCAGTGGGTTTATTTATTTTCTTGCCATTTCCACTCGATTACCGTCCTCGCCACGTTCAAAACATTCTGACGGGATAGGACGCGCTCATCACTTCGTGCAGCAGCATGATCTCGTAGAGAAAACGGTTTGGATTTTACAGCCTTTATTTTTTGTTGTTCTTCTTCGCTGCGATCTATAGGTCATCACTAACTCAGTTAGTAATCAACCGCAAGATACATTTACTCAAGCAAGAAGAGTCCGAATTTCT
>CAIMNF010000203.1 GCA_903842755.1 Oligoflexia bacterium | reverse complement strand
GATCTAAAACAGAGGTCAGATTCAATGTCTTATATGATTGAAAAAGAAATTCATCAAACAGGAAAACGTAAAACGGCAATTGCACGGGTTTATCTCCGTCCACGAAAGGGCGAAATCGGTTCAATTAATATTAATGGACGTACCCTTGAAGCGTATTTTCCAAGACCAGCGTTGCAAAAAATTGCGATGCAGTCTTTAGATTTGACGAATACCAATGGTCAGTTCGATGTTTATGTAAATGTGGCCGGCGGTGGTATATCTGCGCAAGCGTCAGCTGTGCGTCACGGTATTGCAAAAACCTTGAATGAGCTTGATAAAGAAGCAATGCGCTTGCCGTTGAAAAAGGCAGGATTCCTCACTCGGGATGCTCGGGAAGTTGAGCGTAAAAAATACGGCTTGGCTGGTGCTCGCCGTCGTTATCAATTCTCTAAACGTTAAGATCTTAGTTTTAGTAGAACAAATTCTATTCTGGCACCCCTTTAAGACTAAAAGGGGTGCCATTTTTTTGACCCGTGAATGGTGTTCTGCTCTCTCGTAAAAAATTCTTGAACATTTGCTCCGCTTTCGTGTCATCATTGAATTATAACAGTAGTTTATAAAGGGTATGGAGAGAGGGGCATCATCAGTGAAGCGAACAAGAGTAAATGTAAGCAAATGGGCATTCGGTCTAGGTTTAATTGGTTTCGGCCATTTTACTTTGGCGGCTACTGTTGCAACAGTAAATGGCAAGATCATTACCGATGACGATTTAAGCCGCTTTGTGGCGAATATGCCGCAAGTCCAAAAGAGCGTGATTTTAAAAGACAAAGGTGCAAAGAAACAGTTAATTGAGAACTTAATTGATCAGGAAGTGCTTTCGCAAGAGGCGAGCTCTAAAAAAATAGAAGATTCAAAAGAATATAAAGACGCTGTAGCGGCTTTTAAAAAGCAAGAGTTAGTCAATTTACTTGTCCAACGGCAGCTCAATGGCCGTATTACCGATGAACAAGCAAAGAGTTATTTCGATAAAAACAAATATGATTACTCGAACGACCAAGTACACGCGCTTCACATCCTTTTAGAATCCGAAGCGGAAGCTAAGGCAGTGTTGGATGAAGCTAGAAAGCCCATGGCGGATTTCCAGGCGATTGCGGATAAGCGGTCTAAAGATCCCTCGGTCAAAAACAATCATGGCGATGTTGGTTTTTTTACCCGTAGTCAATTTGATCCAGCCTTTTCGAAAGTTGCTTTTGCCGCGCGAATCGGAGACGTCGTGGGTCCTGTAAAAACATTATTTGGTTACCACGTGATTAAAGTGACCGAACGAAAAAATGGCAAGCTTCCCACTTACGAAGAGGTCGAGCAGAAGGTCAGAGCCGATATGCAAAGGGAAATGCTTCAGGATTACGTAACGAGCTTAAGAAAAAAATCCAAAATCACCGAATAAAAAACCGCATGAGCCTGTAGCGCATCCAAAGACTCTGAAGGAGGTAAGAGGTGGTATTGGCAGGGGTTTATTTTATTGTTTTTTTCGTGTCTTTTTATTTGAATGAATTTATTCGGTTCCAGTATTTTTTTATTCGACAACCTCCGGCTCCCTTCGCTGTACCTTTAATGGCGACGATCGCGGTAGTTGCAGGGATCTTTGCTTTTTTAGGATTTAAAAAATTAGGGCTTTATCGAGGTAAAATTATTTACGGCGTTGGGCTTGGTAGCCTTTTTGGCCTTTCATTCAATGTTGGCGTGTTTGTTATTGAAGATTTCTTGAATGAGTCCAAATTAATTCATCATGTAGAATTGGCCACATTTGCTGATTATTCTGGCCATTGTGGACTCGAAATTGGTCAAGGCATTGCAGTTCGGTCTTTAAGCAAATACGAAATCTGGAAAATGGACGAGCGTTGTAGGTTAATTCATTGGAAGGAATACGAAAGTAGAGCTCATTTTTGTAACGGAAAATTTGAGTGCGAGGTAGATGTAGCTTCACATTTTGCAGAAAAAGGAAATTGGGGATTGCTAGAGAGGCGGTTTTTCTTTGATCTGGTTTCGACTAGCCGGGAAGCTGCTTTGAGTCCGGAGCAAGTTGAACAATATTTTACTTTTGATCAATCCTTACTCAAAAAAAAACTGCCTTGGTTTGAGCGGGCGGGAATTACGGAAGCGCTCAATGACCGTTTTGAGCTGATGAACCGTGAAGAGGAACTTGGGCATTTGATGCTGACCAAGGAGATCGTAAGTTGGGTAAGAAACGAAGCTAAACCAGAGGCGGGCAGTGAGTTGTTTTTAAGGCTTCTGGAGATTGACCTCAATCAATTAGAAAAAGAAGGCCTAATGAAAGAGGAGATCGAGACGATTAAGAGGCGAATCAAAAACTAACTCAATACCACAACTAAGCTGCGTGAATTGCTCCTGACGAACCCGCTTTGGAGAAGCGAATTTCAAAACAGGTATTCTCCATTTTACGATTAAGTATTAAACTTGCCTTGTGCGTGTCAAGGATGCCTTTCGCAATGGAAAGCCCAAGGCCTGTTCCTTCGCCAACAACCTTAGTTGTAAAAAAGGGTTGAAACAACTTGTTTTCAATTTCGACGGGTATTCCGTGGCCTGAATCAATTACTTGTAAAACTGCTTCATTTCCCTCAGAAAAAGCATTGATTTTAATCCATCGTACTTCACTTGACTTAACTGCATCAATGCCATTGTTGATGAGGTTGACGAGGACTTGTTCAATTTCAACACCATCGCAACTAATCGATAAATTTTCCTCAATCGCTGTTTCTACAGCAGTATCGAACCGCTTTGATTTAGCCTCCGTGAGAATCACGGCTTCTGACACTAGGCTTGCGACATTTTCCGGTTTATGTCCTGCCCCATCTGAGGTCCTCGCAAACTTTTTTAGGCCCTTCACAATTTTCTCAATTCTTTCGGCTGATCGGGTAATCGTTTCTAGTTTGGAGTTAAATTTGACATCATCGTTTCTAAATTTTGAGACGAGCGAAACATTCGCGATGATTACGGCTAGGGGGTTATTGATTTCATGAGCAATTCCGGCGGCCATTTCACCCAGTGAAGCAAGCTTCGCATTATGGGCTGCTTTTGCACGCTCAGAATCGATCGTCTTTTGGAGGTCTTTGACATTGGTTATGTCTTTGAAGGTGACCAGCGCTCCAGTGACGCCCCCATTCAGAAATACGGGCACAGAGGTATAAGAGACGGGAAAAGACGTACCGTCCTTCTTCCAAAACACATCCTCGTCCGAAGAATAAGTTTTTTGATCGCGCAAAGCCGCAAAGAGTGGACAGTCCTCAACCTTATAAAAGGTTCCGTCATGGCGAGTATGGTGAATCTGCTCGTGAATGGTCTTTTCGCTGAGTTCTTCTTTAGAAAATCCCAGCATTTTTATTGCGGCATTATTCATGTGTTTTGCTTTTCCATCTGGACCAATCAAATACATTCCCTCGCTCATAATTTCGTAAATCATCTTTAAATCGCGGTTCGTTGCCACCAGCGAGGTAATGTCGCTAAAAGTACACGCAACTTTTCTCTCATCGTGAGCTTCAAAGGGGATGGCATTTATTTTTAACCAACGTTCTTCACCATTGGGTAGGGTCAGTCCCATCACGGCGTTCCTCACCGGCTGATTAGTTCTGAGAGCAACAATTGCAGGATGTTCCTCTCCTGGAAAGGTGCTCCCATCTTCTTTAATCGACTTCCATCTCGGGTCCATTGAAGTTCGACCCAGGAGCTCGTCCTCCGTTAGGCCCAATATTTTAAGCGTTTCAGGATTGAATTTCTGGATGTCGCCTTTCGAGCCCTGGACCACCAAACCTTCTGACATGGTTTCGGTGATCGGGTTGTTCTCGATCTGATTTTGCTTGAGTTCCGTAATATCTCTTGCAAAGCCAAGTACACCTACGATTTCATCCTTCTCATTTCGAACTGGAGTTTTAATGGTATGAAAGGTGTGAGTCCTTCCCTCAATAATTGCAGGGTCGTTTTCAATTACTAAAGTTTTCCCCGAATTTTTGACTTGCTCGTCGGCATCCCAAAAGCCCTTCGTTCCTTTTTCTGGGTTCCCTTTAACAATGTCTTCAGGAAAGCCTAGGTCTAAGTCGGTCTTTCCAATAAAATCAGTTGGCTTTAGTTTGAGAGCTCGAGCAAAGCCTTTGTTCACCCTTAAATAACGATGATTCAAATCTTTAATGAAAATCCAATCCGGCGTACTATCAATAATTAGGTTAAGGAGCAACTTTTCCTGAGTGGTTTGCGCCGCGTGAGCGGCTAAAATTGTGGCTGCTTCATTCAAGTGTTGAACTAAGGCATTGAGTTTCGGGTCAGAGGATTGATTTAATTGTTGGGAAAAGTTTCCAGCTTTGAAGTTGTTGATCAATCGAATCACGTCATCCATTGATGCTTCTGCAGACACTTCAGCTTTTTCACCTTTTTTTGTACTCATGTCTTAAACGTTCCTTGTTTTTTAAATAAAGACTATTTAAACAAGGATCGGCATTTTTTGCGGTGAACTTAAGATGAGGAACTCAGAAAAAGGAGCTAAGCTCCCCACTGGGTCAAATGAGTGACGGAAGTCAGGAATGACCTTTAGGTTCTAGATCAATTCAAGCGAATTTAGGTATAATCCTTTGCCGTAATTCCATATTTTTCAAGTTTCCGCAGTAACGTTTTCTTAGGAATATTTGCATGAATTGCGGTTTGATTAATTTTTCCCTTAAACGCTTTTAGCGCATTGATCAAAAATTGCTTTTCAAACTCCTCCTTGCTTGCTTGGAAGTCAAAGCGCTGCACGTTGAGTTTAAAGCTTAGGGTGTCACCCTCTAACGGAATGGCGCCTTCGCTTAATTGAATACTTGCAATATCTTCGTGGTCTGCGTCGTCATCGAAAGCGGACGCCGTATCTTTAAGTTTTTGGGGCAAAGAATCGAGATGAATTTCGTCTTCCGTCTCCAGTACGAACGCGTGCTCCATCACGTTTTCCAGCTCACGGATGTTTCCAGGCCACCGGTGCGACTTTAAAACAGCCAGTGTTTCCTCGGAAAGGCCCCTGATTTGTTTTTTGTAGCGCATATTAAAGCGGTCAATGAAGTACTTTGCTAAAGACTCAATGTCGTTTTTACGATCCCGAAGGGGCGGCAGTTGAATCGGGAGTACGTTCAGACGGTAGAATAAATCTTCCCGGAAAGTACCCTCTTTAATCATGCTTTCTAGGTTGCGGTTAGTGGCCGCAACGATGCGAACGTTGATTTCGATTTCCCGATTTGAGCCCACAGGAGTGAACTTCTTTTCCTGAAGTACGCGCAGTAGCTTGACTTGCATGGATGCAGGAATTTCGCCAATTTCGTCCAAAAATAGTGTTCCGCCTTCGGCGTACTGAAATTTTCCAATTTTTCGACTATCCGCTCCCGTAAATGCTCCCTTCTCGTGGCCGAAAAACTCGCTTTCCATGAGCGATTCCGGGATCGCGGAACAGTTTACAGCTACAAATCGGTTATCCTTCCGCGGTCCGTTGAAGTGAAGGGACTGGGCAACTAATTCTTTTCCTGTGCCGCTTTCACCGCGAATCAGTACGGCCGTATCGACGCGGGCTAGACGATCAATAACGCTAAAAATCTTTTTCATTTCGTTGCTCTGCCCTACAAACTCGTGGCCGTTCGGCAAATTAAAAACCGGTGCCGAATACGAGAGGGTCTTCACCATGTTCTGACTTTTAAAAGCCAAGTCGATCATGTAAACGAGATTTTCGGATTTGACGGGTTTCTCTAGGTAATTGTAAGCGCCCAAGCGAGTCGCTTCGACTGCGTCGCGAATATTAGAAAATGCCGTAAGAATGATCACCATGATGGAAGGATCGTGCGCTTTAATTTCTTTAAGAGCGTCGATTCCGCTGAGTTTTGGCATGTTTACATCCAAAAGGACTAAATCATATTGCCCAGCTTTTATTCGATTCACCGCCTCTTCGCCGTCGACTGCTTGGTCCACTTGATATTGATTTTCGAGCAGGGCTGAAACGACGGACATTCTTAAATCGGTATCATCATCCACTACTAATATATTTCGCATAAATTCTCCTTTACCCCAGGGCTCGGCCTGGGGAACTTTCCTTTCTTTGCTTTTCAATCTGAGTTTTTAGTCCTGGTTGCGCGACTTCGGTCTCTTGAAGGTCGATCGGTAGTTTAATTACAAACCGAGTCCCTTGCCCAAGTGTGCTTTCCACGGTTAATTCACCACGGTGGGCTTCGATAAAATATTTGGACAGGTAGAGTCCAAGGCCCGTGCCTTTCACTTTAAGTGTGGTGTCGTTCTTCACTCGATAAAATCGGCTAAATAGATTTTGAATTTCTTCCTGTGGGATTCCGATTCCTTGATCTTGAATAGAAATTTCGATAAATTCTCTTTGTTCCTGGGTTTGAATGGTAATCGTGGTTTGTTCGGGTGAATATTTGATTGCATTATCAATCAAGTTACTGAGTACTTTTGAAATTAAATCTAAATCAAATTTAATTGGAAAAAGGGGCTCAAAATTTGTTTGAATGTCAATTTGTTTGGCTTGCGCTGCGAATCGATGTTTGAGCAGTACGCTTTCTAAGATTTGGTTAATGTCTTTTGATTTGAGTTGAACACGGATGCCTTGATTATCCAGTTTGGTCAGCTCTAAAAGCGATGTAATGAAGTGGTTCAGTTCTTCGATCGCAGAAAAAATGTGCGTGAATAGATCGACTTCTTTAGAGGTCAGTTTCTCGGCCAAAGCCCGCTTCAATGATTCCGTAAGGCCTTGCATTCTGGCCACTGGAGTTTTGAGGTCGTGCGTGACGAGTTGAAGGAAGTTCGTTTTCATTTCTTCAACTTCTTTCAAGAGTTTATTTTGCTTTTCAAGCGCAAACCGTTTGCGGTTTTCGGAGTAAAGTCGAAGGGGAATCATTAAATAAAAGCTAAGGACGAGCGAAATTAAGGGCCGACTCGTATTGAGCCATAAGCTCCCCGTCCAGGGTAGAGGTTGAAATAAGAGGAGAGAAGCTGCAAAGGCACCCGCCAACAGATAGGCGGTCATCGCAATTAGGTGGCTTGGTCTTAACTTGAGCGACGCCAAAATAACCGTGACGGAAAGGAGGAAGCAAAGCACTGCGGTAACTGATGCAGGAAGTGGAGTGATTCCCTGTTGATTCAAAATACTATCGAGAATATTGGCGTGAACTAAGAGCTTGGGAATCGAGTTTTGTTTCGATCTTGAATTAATTAGGGTAAAATCGTTTGGTTTTTCTCTTTGATATGATCCAATGAGTACGATTTTTCCTTGCAACGTTCCTTGTGGAATTTTTCCTTCAATCAGATCTACAAAAGAGTACCGCGCATATGGAAAAGTTTCATAATCCGGGTCGTAAACGATTCCCCCCGTTTGGTGAAGTTTAAAGAGGAAGTACTGTGCGTCCGTGTCTGAGGCACGATACGTTCCCGGTGGGGTGGGAGCTTCGTCGTGGGTGTGAAGGTGGCTGACTAAAGCCATTTCGAAGGCATGATTATCATAGAGTGAAATCAGGGCTCTTCGTGTTACATTGTCTTTTCCAAAGATCATTCCATCGTGATGGATTCTGGACACGGCTTGGGGGAGTTGAATCAAGGGGTAGGGAGGAGTCTCTTCACCATTAATCGTAAACGGGTTTGCAAGGAGCACCGGTATTCCCTGTGCGTTCATTCGTATTCCAGTTCGGACAAACTTTTGCCCTTGCTCGTTCTGAAAAGGGGTCGGATCGATGCGCTCGACCATATTAAAATTAATGAGATATCCTACCGCTTTAACATGTTGCTCTTCGAGTCGCTCTAACGCCTTTTGATGATAGGAAAGCGGCAAGGGATGAACTTCGTTGGTTTGATTTAATGTTTCATCGTCTATGGTAATGAGTGCGATTTGATCATCTGCTTTTGGTTTTAAGGACCAGCTTTGCCTAAGGTCAAATAAGGGTGCTTCGATAAAGTCAGTGGGGAAAGTCAAAATTGAAGCCGTAATCATGACGGCCAAAAGCACATGAAGGATGCTTTCTTGAAAGCGCGAGAGCGGACGCAAAAGGAGTTTTGGCAGCGCGAGTTTCATCAAATCCAGGATGGTAGCAAATCGGCACCAATAAGTAAAGTGAAAAAGTCAAGAATGACACGTATCGAATTAAACTAAATAAATTTAATATTTTGTTGAAGGATAGCGAGTGTTGCTTGCGGCGAATTAATGGTTTGAAACGCCTGCATCCCTAGCTCCCGTGCAGCTACGACATTCGGTAAATGATCATCGATAAAAATGGCCTCGTCTGGCAGGCAGCCTGCAAAGTTTAGAGCATACCGATAAATTGCGGGGTCAGGCTTCCTTATTCCGATGCGCTGAGATGCGATCACGTGATCAAATCTTTTTAAAACTGGAAATTCCCGCATGAAATAATCGTAGTGGGGTTGGTTGGTGTTGGATAAGGCCACGAGTGGAATTCGCCCTTGGTAGGTATCGAATATTTCATGAATACCTGCAAGCTCACCTAGAATTAAGCCGTTCCACGCCCGCTCAATTTCAAGGGCCGTCGTTTCGATCTCTAGCCTCTTTTTAATCTGCGCGTAAAAATCTTCGGTCGAGCAATTTCCGGTCTCTAGCGCGTGATGAATAGGCCAATCTCGGAGGAGTGTTAAAACTTGCCTTCCTTTTTCTGGATCCGTGACCCCAAGCAGGTCCAGGGTGCGTTGCCAATTGATTTCTAGAACGACTCCCCCCAGGTCTAAAAAAATTACTTTTACGTTTCGGGTGGTGCTCATTCGGCATAACCTTTTAAACAAGTGCTTTTTTTAGGTTCCCGCCCGACAATTATTTTTTCTGTAACCACTTGGGTTTCGCTACAATTTGAATCTGCTTTTTGTCCGGAATGATTGTCGAGACGCATTTCCACCAAGTGTTCACTGGTAGGAAACGGGATTTCCGGTTCGTATTTTAATGCTTCTGCCATAAATTGCGTCCAAATGGGTAAGGCCGCGATTGCTCCTGTGAGGCGAATCTTTTGTTTCTTTTCTAGCTTTGACTTGGCTGCTTCTTGGATGAGTCCTTGATCTAAGCCCACCCAGACGACTGCCGTGAGCTGGGGCGTATAGCCTGCAAACCAAGAGTCACGGTAATCATTCGTCGTTCCTGTTTTTCCTGCCGAAGGGCGCTCGTAGCCCCACGTTTTTGCTATCGCGGCGGTACCCTCTGAAAATACTGACTGCAATAAATCGGTCATCAAATCTGCAAGGCCCGGATCAATTTTAGGCTTGGCGTGGTATTCAAATTTTAAAT
>CAIMNF010000202.1 GCA_903842755.1 Oligoflexia bacterium | reverse complement strand
GTGTACCTTCTCCTCATAAAATTCAGGATTTAAAAATTTTTGAGGACGGGAAAGTATCGTTTTCAATCGTAGTGGGTGCAGGCGAGGCGCCCGCCGAAGCAAAGATCCAAGATTCCTTAAAGGCCGTGGGTGCCACTTCAGTTCAAATGACCATGATACCGAATAAGACTCAAATGGGGATACCCAGCGTTAAGCAGCTGATTGCCGTTTCAAGCGGAAAGGGCGGAGTTGGAAAGAGTACCGTTTCCGTTAATTTGGCCACCGCACTCGCACTGAGTGGGTATTCCGTGGGCATATTAGATGCCGATATTTATGGTCCAAATATTCCCACGATGATGGGAGTAACCGAAAATCCAAAGCTAGTGAATGATCCGATCCGCGGTGAATTATTTATTCCACCAGTGAGTCACGGCGTAAAAGTGATGTCCATGGGTTTTTTGATTCAAGGGGATCAGCCTGTCATTTGGCGAGGGCCAATGCTTCATAATATCCTCAATCAATTTTGCACTCGCGTGGAATGGGGGAATCTAGATTATTTGGTGCTCGATTTACCGCCAGGAACTGGAGATGTTCAATTATCTTTAGCTCAAATGATGCCGCTTTCCGGAACGGTCATCGTTACGACTCCTCAAGAAATTGCCCTTCAGGATGTCAGAAAAGCGATAAACATGTGGGAAAAAGTAAAGGTTCCGCTTTTAGGGGTCGTAGAGAATATGAGTTATTTTTTAGGGGATGACGGTAAAAAATATGCAATTTTTGGCGAGGGAGGTGGATCCCTTTTAGCGAAAAAATTTAATACGACTCTTTTGGCCCAAGTCCCCTTAGTAACGCAAGTGAGAGAAGGGGGCGATCAAGGACGCCCGATCGTCATGAGTCCAAAAGGAACGGTTGTTTCAGACTTATTTAAAGAATTGGCTCAAAAAGTGATTCTCAGACTTAAAGAATTCGACCAAAGTCAAAATTCCGGGCTAGAAATCGGTACATTCAATTAATTAAATAAATTTAGTTTAATTTTAAACGGTTTTGGTGTACTCTCCGTTCGTAAGCGCAACAACGCAACGAACGGGAGAGTTCATGATCCATAGACTATTTGTTTTTGTTTTGTTTTTTCCATTTTCATTGGTTCACGCCTATCCATCTCTTTCATTGGACTCAGATCGCGAAAACCAAACTTGTCAGTCCCTAAAGTATGACTTCCAAGATATCGAGGCTCATTCGTGCGCCTATCGGGAGTTTAAGCAGGAGGGGGAAGAGCGTGACGTGATTCAAAAAATGACGGCGATGCTTCAAAACGTCGATTTCGGGAACAATCCAATAAAAAGCGCATGGGCTCCGCTATTGAATATTTTTGATGTCGAAATTCCTAAATTAGACACCACCGGTCGGCCTTCAAAAATGCGCTTGCAGCTTTATTCACAATTGATTCACCGTTACCTGGAATACAAGCGCGGCCACGGGTGTTCAAAACTAAAAGCTATAGTTTCAGGGTTTGTACTCAGCGAGCCCTTTTTATTCCTAGAAAAAGACCCATTGTTGATGGACCCTATGAATATCGCCGCGCTGAGAAACTATTCAATAGCGGGTGAATGGTCGCCAAAACTGGACAAGCTAGGGCTGAATCAAGAGAGCTCACTTGCAAGTCGCGATGCGGCCATTCAGAGGGTAATGCAAAAAAGAGATTGGATAGCGGGGATACCACTCCAGATCATTGATCATTTGACTGTTTGCAATCGCAGTACGCCTGTGCTTGATGATTTTGCGCGATTTACAGCGGAAACCATCTATCCTGAATGCGTTTTGGATCTAGGGAGCGCCTTTACCTCAAATTCAGATCAGCTTAACAAACCTTTGAAAGAGATTGCCGTAAAAGACCCACTCTTTTTGAGCTGTCTAAATCGAGCCAAGGAGCACGGCTTGAGTTTATCTAAAGCGGTTGTTCAGACCTCATCCGACACTCGCGAACAGACGGGCATCACTTGCTCACTGTATGGACCCCGTGGTTTTATGGCGTTTTCCAAAAGTCGCGCAGACCAGCTTAGACTGCAAGCGCGCGACTTACTCGATTTTGTGGGCATTAGCGAAGAAACCCCCATCGAAGAAAAGTTTGATGGTGATCATGGAGATGGGACCAGCGGACCTTGCGCATATGAAATTAGCGACGACTCCCAAGGTCGTTTCGTGTCCTTGCGGTTAAAAAGCGAGTTCGCTAATCAGGACCTAGCCAATGATCGTCTGCGTAAGTACCGAACTGCTAAGATTATTCTTAGCTTCCAAACGAAAACTGAATCAGAAGCAAAACAAGATTATCAGTACTCGGCTTCTGTTCATTGTCAAAGAATTGGTTTTCAGTGCGCAGAATAAAATCGAGAACGTTTATGCGTCCCCGACCACTTTTTTGAGCGGCTTTTCCGCCAAGAAAAAGACTCCTCCAATTGCAAAGCCAATGACACTCAGTAAAAGGAAGAACGTTTCTTTGGGCATTTTTTCATAAAACATTCCAATATAACCGCTAAGATAATTTCCTAGAAAACTAGACAGAAACCACATCCCCATCATCATCGAGATCATTCTTGGGGGTGAAACCTTGGTCACGAAAGATAATCCGATTGGCGAAAGGTAAAGTTCGCCCAAAGTTACGATCCAAGTGGTGATCACTAACCAAAGGACGCTACCCTTAGCGCTTGGATCGGCACCTACCCATTTCGCCGCAAAAATCATTACAACAAATGCAAGGCCCGTAAGGACACAGCCCACGCCCATTTTCCGAATCGAACTCGAACGGCTGCCTTTTTTTGCCCTCAAATTCCACCAGAGATCAAGAAATGGGGCAAACATAAAGATCATAAGGGAGTTTAGAGATTGGAACCAAGTGGACGGAATAAGTTTACCAAAAAACATCCAATCCGTTTTTTCATCAGCCCAGAGCTGCATGGTATTTCCCTGTTGTTCATAGATTGACCAAAAGCAAATGGTCGCAATGCACAGAAGGACTAAAGCGATCACTCGGTTTCTTTCGTCGCCCTTCAGTTTACTAATGGCCCAAGCAGCCCCTCCGATAATGCAAGCAATCAGGACTAGCTTCAAAAATGCTGGCAGGATAATGATTACAAAAAATAGAGCGGCAACCGCAAAAAAACCAAAAATGGTCTTTGTCGCGAAACCGGCGCCCAAAGATGGATTTTCGGCTCCTTTTATGGTCGGTTGGTCCATTTTGTCTAAGGGGAGGTAATGTCTCCCGAAATGGTAGCAGAGCAAGCCAAGGAACATTCCAACGCCCGCGGCTCCAAATCCGTAATGCCAACCGAATTCGGAACTTTGGCCCAAAGTTCCGCAGACGAGCGGAGCCAAAAAACCACCCAAGTTAATTCCTATGTAGAAAATCGTAAATGCGCCGTCGCGTCTCGGGTCGCCTTGTGGATATAAATTTCCAACTTGTGTTGAAATATTGGGTTTAAAGGCGCCATTTCCCAGAATAAGAAAAAACAGAGCCAGGAGAAACATTTTTTCGGAAGCCATCATAAAATGGCCAATGCCCATTAGAATTGCTCCAACGTAAACCGACTTCCGTCGCCCCCAGACTTTGTCTGCTAATATTCCCCCAAAAAAGGGAGAAAGATAAACGAACCCGGTGTAAAGTGCGTAAAGCTGCGAGGAGAGTGGTTGGGCGTCCATGTGTCCAAAGCCGAGTTCCAGAATTCGATTTAGCGTCGTAAATCCGATAATACTGGCCATTTTTTGGGGATCTTTTAGAAGGTAGTGAGCCATGTATAGCGTGAGCAGGGCTCTCATTCCATAGTAAGAGAACCGTTCCCACATTTCGGTAAAGAAAAGGACATAAAGCCCCAGGGGGTGTCCCATAATTGTTTTTTGCTTTGAGGGTTCAATGTTTGCTTGATCAAGTAGTGTTGTGTTTATCATTCTGACGTATCTGTAGCGAGAGGGATTTCTTTTGTAAATAAAAACTTAATTTAGCTAATGAATAGTCAGTAGTGCAAATCCGACAAAAAAGAAACCAAATGCAATGACCAAATGACGATTAGGCAAAGTCTTGCTTTTAAAGTGCTCCAGGATTGAAACCCATACTGGCCCAGTGATGGCAATGGCGGTGAGCGTGGCGACGTGGGCTGTTTTGAGGGCGGTCAGGTAAAGCGTCAGTGAGATTACCGTACCTAGGACGCAGGAAGAGAGGATTTCAATGGAGTCCTTCCGCTCAAGTCTTTTAAGGTCATTGAGCTGGGTGCGAAAAGCAAGGGGACTGAGTACGACAAAGCCAAGAACCGCTCCAAGTGCGCGGATTGTGTTTGCCTCGGCAGGACCTAGAGCTGGAGTGTTTTCGTACGCGGATCGGGTCAGCATGACGCCAAAGGCGTCAAAAAGAATTCCCAAAAACGCAAAACTAAAACTGCCCATTCCCCATTTGCCCGTGGATTTGTTCCTTTCCAAAATAAAAGTAATCACGCATGCAATCATGCACAAAATTGCAAAAAACTGGTTTGAAGATAACGTCTGGCCTATAAAAAAATATCCGTATATCCCTAGAAAAAGGGGCTGAAAGCTGTAAAGGACCAAGGTTCGGGTGGGACCAAGTTCGGTAAACGCTCTAAATAAAAAGAAGTCACCAACACAAAGTCCTAAAAACCCACTGGCCATCAAAAATAAAAGGGGAGCCATTCCAAGCGAAACGGGTGATTCAAACATCAAGAAAAGGATCAAAAAAGCCGTTAGCGCCACCGACGCTTTCAGCCGATTGACCCAAATTGGATTAAATCGCTTCGCGTATTTGGAAAAGATGATACTTGCAGTTCCAAACGAAAGATTGGCTCCGATCGCTAAAATATAAGGGAAAATAGCCGCCTTGGTGCCCATAGGTCACATTTTCTCGGGCTTAGGAATTCCTAACAAGTCCAGTCCCAACGCTAGAACTCTCCGCGTACATTCTACCAAACCTAACCGCGCCCGAGTCAGCGCGGGCGATTCGGGATTAATGACTTTTCGTTCACGATAAAATGTCCCAAAATCATGGGCAAGATCGATTAAATAGGTAGCAAGTTGACTCGGTTTCCTCTGGTCTAAAGTACGCTCTAAAGTGCTCGGAAACTTTCCTAACGTCTTTAGGAGAAAAATTTCTTCCGGAGTATCTAGGCCGCTGGACTCCTCAATTGCTTGCCGCTCGGGGTGGACGAATCCTTGCAACTCGGCTTTCCTTAAAATGCTCTTACAGCGCGTGTGGGCGTATTGCAGATAAGGGCCTGTTTCTCCCTCGAAAGAAATCACGCGGTCTACGTCGAATTCAAGGTCACGGGTAGGGTCTGTGCTCAAATCCGCGAACACAATCGCTCCGGTGGCGACTTGCTCTGCGATTTTTAAAATTTCGGCGTCTTCAAGAGGCGTACTATTACTGATGGACTCATCCTCTTGCGCTTGCGCGCTCTTCCTCTCGTGCATCAGGCGGAGTGCCTTCTCGTTACACAGGTGAAGCACTTCTTCTAAGGTTACAAAATTACCTTTACGGGTCGACATTTTAGAGTCTTTAAACCGATAAAGCCCAGTCGCGATATGTTCACAGTCTTTTTCCCACTTGAATTCCATTGCTCTCAGAACTCCAAATACCTGCTCAAAGTGCAGCATTTGTTCTTTTCCGACCACATAGCTCATTCGGTCAAAGTGGAACTGATCGTATCTGTAAATTGCGGCAGCAAGGTCGCGGGTTGCGTAAATTGAGGCGCCGTCACTTTTTTCGATGATACACGGTGGAATTTCTTGGCCCGATCGAGACACTACTCGAACAATTTTAGCGCCCTGGTCCTCAATCAGAAGGTTTTGTTCAACGAGCTTTTGAGTCAGGGGCTTCAGTTGATTTTCGTAGTGAGATTCTCCCCAATAAAAATCAAAAGAAACTTGGAAGTTCTCATAGACCTTTTTAAATTCCTTTAAAGAGATTTCAATACATCTTTTCCAAAAGGCCCGCATTGCGGGGTCCCCGCTTTCTAAGCGTCGAAAGGCCTCTTGGCATTCGCTCTCTAACGCAGGTTCTTTTTCAATATCTTGGTGAATTTTGATGTAGATTTGAACCAAGTCATTTAAGGAGAGGTCTTGGGGAAGATCGTTCTTATAGCGCTCAAATGCTACAGCGAGTTTCCCATATTGCGTACCCCAATCGCCCAAGTGATTGATGGTCGTTACTTGGTAGCCCCTCAGCTTTGCAATTCGTGATAATGCGGCGCCTACGATGGTGGTCCGCAGGTGATAGATCTGGAATGGTTTTGCCACATTAGGCGAACTGAATTCAAATACCCATTTCGCACGCGTGTTTGCGGGGAGGGCACCGTAAGGTTCTGCTGAGTTTTCTGAAAGTAAATCTTTAAAAATGGCCTGGATTAAGGTCTGTTTTTGAATGGTAAAGTTTACGTAAGGTCCAACCGGTGCAGCGGAAAAGCGCTCCAAAGGAAGTATTTTTAGCACGCGTTCGCAGAGTTCAGTAGCAAACACTGCGGGACTTTTCTTGGCTTGCTTTGCAAATTTAAAACAAGGAAAAGCAAAATCCCCCAACTTCCGATCCGGTGGGTTTTCAATTTCGGTTCCAGTCACCGATGGGGAACCCAGGTCATTTAAAGCACGGGTCAGGTAGTTTGCAATCTCGGGTCTAAAGCGTTCCATAAGTGATTATTTTCGCATATTTTTTGTTCTTAGGGTATGATTTTCAGATGATTGACCTTGATCAAATCAACTACGAAAAAATCCCGGAACACCAGTTTCAGGTGACCATAAAAGAGCGGCATTTGGACGTTTTTGGTCACGTCAATAATGCTCAATATATGGTTATATTCGAAGAGG
>CAIMNF010000201.1 GCA_903842755.1 Oligoflexia bacterium | reverse complement strand
TCTTCTGAAACCATTCTATAAAGAGTGCGTTCTGAAATCTCTGATTTTTGAGCAAAACTACTTTTGTTCACTACATCAAGGAAACTACGTAGGATCTCTTTAAACGCGTCAGAATCGCCATCTTGAAGGCACTGAATGAGAGCATTGGCAACATAGCGTCTGTCTTTCAAACGTTCAGATGCTTTATGATCTTTTACTTTCACATTCGACTTCAGCTCAAGCGCTGGCATACTTTCGAACGAGAAGTCTTGCTTTTTTGATGTCTTTTTTTTGGCCATTCTTTATTCCTCCTAATACTAACAATACCAACGAACCGTTGGCGTCAAACATACGAGTAAAGTAAACGCGCCTACCGTTCGCCCAACGAAGCTCAGCCAAACCTTCACCTAAATCTTTGGCATCACCGAAATGATCGTACTCTTCAATTCTTTGAATTCTGGCATCAACTTGAGCCTGTTCCTTAACATTCTGTTCATCAAACCATTTTTCGAATTCATGGGTGCGCTTCACTCTCATTAATACAAGTATGCCATATATGGCATGTTGTCGTCTACAGTGAATTTTGGTGTAATGAGCCCCCAAAGAAAAAGCCTGAGATCGTTAAAACCTCAGGCTTTTTTGTTATCGTAATTCTATAGTTTAAGGAGCGGGTGTCAGTTTAAAAATTAGAGATTTAGAGGTAAACTCCTCAAACCCCGGCTGGGACTGGCTTCCGAAGTCAGAGTAAAAAAACAGGACTATTCTTTACTCTCTAACTGAGGTTAGATCCCCATATTGGCCATCGGTCATGATCATTGCATCCTTGTTTGACTTTAAGCTTAGATTGATGACGCGATAAGAATCGCTCGGTGTTTCCCAATGTGTATCATCACTCACAAAGCAAGCGGTAGAATCATAAATTTCCTTTAAATCTAAATCTTTCCTGAAGACGGGGATGAAAGTAACTTTGGCGTTTCCTTGAAAAGCTATTGGTTTCTTGATGTTTGCTATATTAAGATTACCTTCCAAATAGAAGGGTACACTGACCAAACTTTTCGTAACATCACTATCGTGATATTGGTCTTGGTTGACCGATAGATTGCGAATAGAAATACCATTGTTGGTTTGATCTAAATACTGAAAAATGGCTCTCATCGCACAACGATTTAGTATATTTTTTCCTTCGTCTATTTTAGCTGTACCTGAGCCAATTGACCCATATTCTGCATGAATCACTTTAAGATCATCTTCATCTGTAGGCATAAACTGTGCAAAACAAGTAGCAGGCAGAATCAGCCCTAACATAAATAAATATTTTAACATAACAACCTCCATCAGAGTTTCAAAGCTGCAGGGGTGAATCCCAATTAATACAGCTCACAAATTAATACCGTTCCAAGTTTGAGAGAGTTATTTCCCAGGTTTCTTTGGACGGTTTTTTCTAAGGCCTACAATAGTTGATTATCTTTATCTACTGTTTAATTGCCCTTTAAAATAACAAAATCCCACCAGGCGAATTTCATTTTTTTTACTAAAGTAATTGATTTAATCTAGGCTACAGCGAACCATCTCGCCCGGATCGCAAGAGAGCGCAGCTTCAATTGCAGGATTTCCAAGGAGAAGTTTTTCGATCCGAAAGCGCTTACGGGGATGCGAATCTATTTCTACACCACTACTATAATGAATCAGGTCCGTGTCCGAAGTTGCAACACAAGCTTGCGCCACATCCAACACAATACTTTCAAATGCGACGTTAAAGCGGTCTTGCATGGGGAGCGCCTTCAGATGTGCGCCGACTCCGGCAGACGCCACAAGGTCGGCGAATGCTTCTGACAATTGATTTTCTTTTACTCCAACTTTAACCAAACAGATTTTGATTTTTTTATAAAAAGCAGCCCCAAGACGTTTTTGATTTAATCCGCTTTGAGGAGGCCCTACTAGCGCCCAGTCTTTGCCCGACCCAACTAAGCCCAATGGAATGTTAGTGAAATCAAAGCTATGACCAATTTCATGGCCCAAAAGCGAGACGATCGTAGCGTCAGGCATCTCGCCCAAAATCGACGGCACGTATACAGAGTGATTCCACTCTAAATAAGCGGGGTTCGGACCAACGCCGTCGTCAATCGCGCTAGCCTGAATTTTTAAGGAAACCGAATCCACCCTTTGTAGAATCACGTCCTTTAATTCAGGATTTAAGCCTTTCGTATTTTGGATGACCGATCGTAGAAGCGTTTTCGTTTGATCGAAAAGAACGGCAAGGCGAAGCTTTGCTCCATCATAAGTAGCGCCCGGCATTCCATTAAGGAGAGGGTCCGAGCGTAAGGTTTCGATCTTCATTGCGGCTTCTGCATTAGAAAAAATGCTTGAATAATCCCTTGCGCGAAACCCTTTATTATTTTGGTACACGACGCGTGCGCCGTCGGGGCGATTGATCATTGGACAAAAACGCCCGACCAAACAAGATTCAGCAAATCCCTTCAGAGGCACGAATCCGATTGCGGCTAATAGTAATAGGATGATGTGTTTTTTCGACATGACTTAAATATCTCAATCTACAGGAATTCCAGAATTCCTTCCTCCAATTCTTAACATTGAAGTGAGTTATTTTAAATCTGATTTATTTAATTAATTAGATCGATAGATTTTGCGCACCGGAGCAAGACACAAGATCATCAACAAACATTGAGAGCCTTACGACGCTG
>CAIMNF010000200.1 GCA_903842755.1 Oligoflexia bacterium | reverse complement strand
TCAAGATCGAGCATCTTAAGGGTCAAGCTTCCATCTTTTTCAAGCTGGGCGATCACTTTCTCATCAAAGGCTTTCGCGCTTCCTACTATTGATGCGCCCTCGGATTGAAGCCTGAATTGAAGCAGCAAATCTTTTTTAAGGAATGGAAATAAAGAATTCTTCAAAACGATCTTTCCGTCCCCCTTCATCTTTGAAGCCATCCCAGGCTGAGCGGAAACTTCAATTCCACTTAATGTCACGTCAAGCTTTGAAGTGAGAATTTTTGCACTTTGAATTTTAAGGGTGTTTTCATTGAATTCAGAATTTTCAATGGCATATTCTTGAACGGCTATGGCGTCGAATCCGGGCAACTTAATTTGGCCATTTTTTAGGCTCACTTTACCCCAAAGCAAGTGAAACTTACTGAGCTGCTGGTTCCATTGCGTTAGATCTACTTTAGGTTCCGCTTTGTTACTTTCGGATTGCGGGCGTTCTTTGTAAATAAACTTGAATCCATCGGCACTGATTTCGCCCAAACGAATTCCATCTTTTAAATTCAATACGGTATCGAACGGGATCGACAATTTCACCTGATGCGCTTCAAGATCAATGAGATCCGAACTCAGCTTAACCGTACCAATGGTCACTCCTTGCGCAAGGCTTCCCGAATAATCCGAAACTTCGCCTAGCCCCAAATGTTTGACCAAAGCGGAATAGGCCATGAATGGTGCTGGGGTATAGAAAAAGACGCCTAAGGGCAAGACCCCAAGAAACAAAACTAAAAACAAAAATATCCCGATAAACCTTCGCATAGAATACCCCTTAGGAGGCGTATCGGCGAAAAGGGTCAAAAACTTGACTTATTTTTAAATCATTGGTTTGCAATGACTTTTTTGATTTTGCGACTCCTAGGTGCGGAGGTCCTGAACTTTCATTTCCGCAGCGACTGACTTCGGCTTAGCAAATTCGAGCGTTTTTTGAGCATAGACCGAAATCATTTCAACACCCTCGTCCATCAGCTCAAAAGCTTGCGCCGATTCTTTGGCCATGGCCGAAATCGTCTCACCTTTTAAATTATGCATCAGGATTTGATAAAATTTCAGGATGCAATCCAAGGATGGATCTACGCTCACCACCCGCGAAATTAAACCTTCGATTTCGGCGAGCTTTTTACCTGCAGCCTCGACTAAATCGCGCGACTCCACTCCCATAATATTGCCCGAGGGAAGGTGCTCCGTATCCGCAAAAAGCTGGAGTGCAGTAAGCTTTCCTTCCCGCGTAAGCTTGGAAAGAACCACAAGACTTTCCTGAAGCTCTCGAACTCGCTTCACCAGCGCCGGAGACAGTTTCATTTGGGATACTTCAGACTCAATTGAAGGAAGCCAACCACAAAACCACGCGCGCGCAATCTGACCTCGCACTCGCGTCATCCAAGAATCAAAGTCGAACTGGTGATCGGGAGCGACTTTTTCATAGGTGACTCCCCCGCCCTCCTGCGCGGCTCTGATCCGAGATCGATAGGCAATCACCTCATTGAGCGACTGCTGGCAGCCTAAATTTTCAAAATGTTTGTTCAACGAAAAAGTACCCTTGTGGAACCACTCACTATGGAAATAAGACCAAATCGCGTAGATCGACTCTGCATTTGCTTTTTCAATAATGAGGTGCCCGTTTCCATAGGGACCATCCACAGCCCACGCTTTTTTAGGCGTGAAAAGCACACGTACATTCATCAGCGAGGCAAGGTCCACCCAGTGACTCTCTCCGGAGATCAGCCACTGAATTTGGCTAAACAAGTGGATTGCTTCGTCGGTACTTAAGTCCTGCTCAACCAGGATCAGGCGGGATTTCAATTCGGGAGCCAAATGGACCGGAGAATCCAATGGATGTAAAACAAGGATTCCCGTATCGGGATGGCGTTTTAAAATGGATTCAATCCAAGCTTTTGATTCGTCTTGCGCAACGCCGATTCCTTTAAGCTGAACCGCGATCCATTTTAAATTTTTGGGTCGGGTTGCCCAAAATAAGGGAATAGAAGCAGTGATGCTCTTAAAAAAATAGCGAGACGTTACCGCTGTTGCACCTGCGTCCGGATGAGGGTCACCCGCATGAATTTGCAGCGCCGTCAAAAGCTGGGTGGTAATAATATCGGTAGAATGAATATCTTGGTCGATCTGTTCACGAACCCATGCTTGCCGATACATACTCCAGGCATCAAATGAAGCAATACTCAAGTCTTCCCTTACAAAATCGCCTAACTTTACTACCGAGGGAATTAAAGAGGCCGCAATAGCTCCTAACCTGGAGTACCGCTCCGTAAAGGTCCAATTGACGAGGATATCGTAGTTTTCATCCACCACCTGATCTACCCAGAGAGCAGCACTCCTAAACGCCGAGGCTTCGACGACTTCCGGAGTGCTAATCACTTTCGAGATCCATTCCACACGTTCGGGCGCGGTCTTTAATTCACGCCGTACCAACAGGTGAAGTTTGCAATCTGGATAAAGGTGTTTGATCGCTTTCATGGCCATTAAAGAACGATAAAGCTCTGCTTCCGTACCGAGTTGAATCACCAGTACCGTGAGCGCCGATTTTTTTTTCTTTTCAGCCAACGAAAGACTCATGCAGAACCTCGTTCGGGTAGTTCATGATCTTGTTTTACCCTCGCGTGGACACCCTCGTCCGACTGCGAATGTTCTTGGAGCCGAACCAATTCGAAAGCAAGAGCTTCGATTAGCCCTGCGATCTGCGGGACCCTTTTTTCAGGATCATCAATAATTTTACCTTGAAGAAGTTGAATATCGGCTACCATTTGTCCTCCATGACGGGTTACCGAGTCGTGATCATTGTGAGTTGCGCATTGAAGCACAGCCGCTTATGACTCCGACTCTAGTCGCGAAACGAGTTCGCTTGCTCCAGAATGATCCGCTTTGATCTGCAAAATCCGTTTTGCAGTAAGCAAAGCTTCTCGTTTTTTTCCAACATGAAATTGCAATCCCGCCAGGCTATACAACAAACTAGGACTAACGGGGGCGACTTCAACATATTTAGATAAAATTAATTCTGCGCTCGCATATTGCTTAATTTCGTAAGCGCATTTGACTAAGTGGAAAATTGCGGTCGAATTTCTTAGATTTAGGTGAAGTGCTTTTTCAAAAGCGTCATGCGCCTGTTCCTTGTCGCTTTCGGAAACGTAGCATAACCCTAAGCCAACCCAAGCTTTATCATTCTCTTGGTTGGACGCAATGGCATCTTGATAACAACGCTTCGCTTCAACCATTTTGCCTTGTTCCAAAAATAGTGAACCCAAGTTCGATTGAACTTCATCACTCATTGGGTTTAGTTCAAGCGCTTTAAGATACGCTTGCTCGGCCTCTTCATTTTGACCTAACCGGGAGTAGCAATTTCCCATCATTTTATAGTAGTCTGCCTTTGCTTCATTCGGAATTTTAAGGTGCTTAATCGCTCTTGCTAACGCCGATGCCGCTTCCTGATCACGCCCTTGCTGAACTAAAAGCTGAGACAAAATTTGATAACCCAGCTGATTCGGAGCGAATGCAACCGAATCCCAAGCCAATTGAATGGCTTGTTCAACCATTCCATCTCGGTCTGCACAAAGGGCCAAGCCCGCATAGGCAACATCACTCGCTTCACCCGATTTTAAAATCGCTCGATAAATATTTCTTGCCAGATCAATCTCGCCTGCTTTGAGTAGAACTTGTGCGTTCTCCTTTAAATAATGGATATCGTCCTGATCGATTGGAGCGACAATCGCAGACCCGGAACTAGAGGAAGTAGGCATCGCCACTGGAGAAGCCGCACTGATCGATTCATTTTGCGGGAGAGACGATAGCTCTTCCTTCCGTTCACCCGTCTTCTTAACAAATGGCGGAGGCTGCGCCAAAGGAGCTTGCGCTTGAACCAACGAATCCGCGAGGGGCGCTTCTACGGTGATTTTCGCTTCAGCCGAATCCACCACGGGAGCCTTTACGCGCACCAAAAAATAATCCCCTTTATTTTCAGTTTCAGAAAAGCGATTGACGACTTCATCTAGCGATTTTACAGGAATAATTTCGTAATCCCCTTCATTAAGCGGATTACTATTTT
>CAIMNF010000199.1 GCA_903842755.1 Oligoflexia bacterium | reverse complement strand
CTCGTGAACAGATGTACTTATTCGAGCAAATTCAAACGGGTTCCTTGCTCGTGGAGTCCATGGACCCCGAAATTCAGTCTGGTCAACATGCTCCCAATCCCAATTCAAAAGCGATCAACAATCTGAAAGCTTATTTGCAAGCGGTCACAAGTCACCAAGGCTTTGAAGAAGCTCGTTTGGCACAACAAGTGAAGCAGGATCTTCTGGCGCAAAATTGGCCGGAGACTCTCAAGCCTCAGCTGGGGCATCTCGATCTCGAGGTTTTATATAATACTTGGCAGCCATTCCGATGGGCTTGCTGGATTTTCTTTTTGGCGGTCGCCTTCTTAATGGCGCCGGAGCGCTTGCCAAGACCCAAATCGCCTTGGCATGAGATCCTTTTGGCTCTGCCCGTGTTGGTGTTGATGCTGGGCTTTGCAACGCGCGTGACGATCACAGGTTTTGCGCCCGTCACAAATATGTATGGAACCATGGTTTGGGTTTCTTTAGGCATAGGACTTTTTGGTTGGGTCTTTAATCTGTTTTATAAAAATAGAACTCTCCTTGCCCTGATTTATTTTGGCTCTTTTGTATTGCTTTTAATCACGGATCAAATTCCATTGGTCATCAGCCCCGATATGGATCCCATCGTCGCAGTTCTGCGAAGCAATTTGTGGCTCACCATCCATGTGTTGACTATTACGATCTCTTACGCGGCCTTTAGCCTCGCGATGATCCTAGGTAATGCAACCATGATTCGGGAAATGCTTGGCATGCAAAACGATGAGTGGGTGAAAATTTATAGTCACTACTGTTATCGCGCTTGTCAGTTAGGAGTGTTTTTGTTGTCCGTGGGAATTATCTTGGGAGGAGTTTGGGCTGATTATTCCTGGGGCCGCTTCTGGGGATGGGACCCAAAAGAAACTTGGGCTCTTATTGCTGACCTCGGATTTCTAGTCCTTTTACACGGAAGATTTGTGGGCTGGATTACACCTTACCGACTTTTGATTTGCGCACCCCTTTCTTATCTCCTCGTCATCATGGCTTGGTACGGAGTGAATTTTATTTTAGCGACAGGTTTGCACTCTTACGGATTTTCAAGTGGAGGCGCGCAAATGGTCACCAGCTTCGTGATCATTCAGCTTTGTATTTTAGCTGTGGCCTCTTTCAGACATTGGAAGCGCTTAAGGACTTAAAATGAGAATACGTCTTTTTGTTACAATCTGGTTTATCATTTCTGTCTTCCTGACCGTGGAGTTTATTTTCCTCAATAATGGAGGCAGACACTCCTTTCTGATGTTGCTGCAAAACAAGCACGTGATTTCCCAGGAGGCGAATTTGTCACCCGAACCTGGTCGGCCCATTTCATTGTACTTGGGTTATGCGGGCTTTGCTCTGATGTTGCTCACGAATCTCTACATTTTTAGAAAACGAATTTCCGCCTTTGCGGGAGTTGGAAAAATGGCGAACTGGCTTGATTTCCATATTTTCTGTGGACTCGCAGGACCTACTTTTATTTTATTCCATTGCAATTTCAAAGTTCATGGCCTCGTGGCCATCAGCTTTTGGAGCATGGTGGTGTCCGTTACGAGTGGCGTGGTGGGAAGATATTTTTACGTGCAAATCGCGAAATTAAAATCGGACTTTTTAAAAGATGCTGAAAGCGTGAAGCAAAGGCTCTTGGATTTTGCTCAGAAAGTTCAGTTTCCTGAG
>CAIMNF010000198.1 GCA_903842755.1 Oligoflexia bacterium | reverse complement strand
TTCATGCTAAGGGCTTCCTCATATAGTAAGGCTGATTTTGAACGCCTGCGAAACGTTGGCCAAGCTGCAAAAATGCAGAATCCCTACGACTTGAATGGAAAACGTAAAGACTAGCGATAAAAAGTAATAGCCCTCTAATTAAAAGTACAGTTTTTCTCAGTTTAATTTCTCCAATAAGTTAGTTTTATACCAATGTTTCACGCGAACTTTTATATCATCGCAATTCGAACCGGCTGACCCACAAAAAAACCCTTGGACCCACTCCAAGTCTGTTTTTGGATCATGGTCAATTTTCCATTGAAGCATTTTCACGGCGACGTCCTCATTCAAAATGCCACCCGATCGGGATCGAAGTGGAGACTGACGAGGAAAATCTACGGAAAATAGTAGGGCTCTTCTAACTTCGCTAGGGGTCGTATCACCTGAAATAGCCATCAGTTTCGCCGCCGCATGTGATACCATTGGTGCAGCAAATGAGGTGCCAGACTCACCATCAAACAGTATCGATCATATCAGCTTCAGTTTCAGATCGGCGCAGCGAATGGCATAATCATGCCACTAGACAAAAGCCCTATAAGCGCATTAATGCCAATAAATTCTGGCTACTCTGTCGGCAATATACTCAAGTTGTGGTTTTTTTGAAGGTAAAAATGAGCTTAGCCTCAGTGTGGGTATAGACGAGGCTTGGCCCACAATGAGCTAACTGCGCGATCAAGAAAATTTTCCGGTGATTGCGGGGGCCGTGATCGATAAACTCATCAAGCCTTCGCAGCAACTACGCTTCGAATTTAAGGATTCCTATTGAAGTAAAGCGAGATATAAAAAAGAACTTGGAGTGCAGCAATAAATCCAGTATTCAAATCACGGAGTAACCGCGACACGAAAGTTTTACGCTTGGATCAGCATGGGTGAAATCGGCCAATAGCTCGAGAAACTACATAAAATCTAAATCGTGCCTCACTCTGCGGCCGTACTATCGCAAACCACCTATAGTATCTAACCCACACTTTTCGATTTTCTTCTCGTAATTCAATTATAGATAAGTTTTGCAGTTGGCACGGAGTTTGCTGTAGCTACTACCGAGAGCGAAAATACCGCTTATGCCACTAAACCCAAAAAGAAAAGGATATCAAATGAAACTTAAAATTGTGCTTCCCTGCCTAGTGATGCCCCTATTCGTTGGAGCCATGAATGTGCCAACAAACGCTGCCGCCACGGTGTGGTGGCCCGAAGTGAAGTCCATCAATTCTCCCCTATCCATTTATAAAGATTACGACGATCCAAACCACTTTTATTATATTCCAAGCCAAATTCGTGTAGCTAACAGCCCGGATGCTGTTCGAATGATTAACCATGGTCTTTTCTTTGATCGACTCCATCCCTCAAATTCGGTGAGCCAATATAATTTGACCTTTGAACCGGTTCTTAATGACGAGGATGTGCAAAAAGCCGAAAGTGACCTAAGAAGGGAAAACCAAAACGCGTTCTTGACCCCTTTGCCCGTCACGACCGAGTCATTTGAAGTGACTGAAAAGTTTAATCCCGGAGATCAACTTTCCATTCCATTTACAGTGGACGTCCCGCATTGGACTGGGGATCTTCACTCATTCAATCAACGGTTTAGCGTAGTAATGAGAGGGAATCTCTATTCCGCCGAGCCAGCAATGAGCCGATTTATGACAAACCCTGCCGGTAATGCATTTGCGGGTACTATGCACTATGGCTTTCGAGGGGTCCAACGACCCTTTGAAGGGCATGCCGTGGTGAATGTTCATCAATTTGTGTCTAAGTTTATGGCGTCTACATCGGCGCGGTTTGGCTTTTGGGGAAGCGTGGACATTGCAACGGCAATTGACAAAATTAAGGATGACCAATCTGTATTCGTTGATGTCAAAAAGGATGCAGGTTATGAATCAGAGGTTTGGAAATCACTCATGGAAAAACTAGTCTCTACATTATTTCAACCGGTACCTCCTGCGCCAGATGCACCTACCGGTTCTGGAGGGGGCCTATTCCAAATCAAGGCCTCTTACCGGCAAGCAACACGAGAGCAAACTATCAAAATTGACTTAAGAGAAGAGATTACGAAAGATCACTCTGGCGACATTGATATTGTAGGTGGAGGAATTAAGCCTGAAAATCTAAGTCAAAATCTCAAATATATATGCGACATGTGGGCAGTTTACGACACGAAATCCAAATCATGCACTGATGTATGCTCACCAGCGGTGGAGTACTTTGATCCAACCTCTAAAACTTGTAAACCTGCCTTTGGCTCAAACAATTAAAAAATTAAATTAAGGATAAAAAATATGAATAAAAAACTTTTACATAAAATGATGATTATATTTGGCTTTGGAATGACCGCCGTTATCCCTAGGGCCCACGCGGGGTACAGCTCTTATCCGCCGTTACAAATGGATAGTTATAACTTCTTTGAAGACTCCGATAACGCGGCAATGGCAGCAAAATGCATTAAAAATCAAAAAATGATTTGCGCTGCTGCTAGTTTTCTTCCTATTGGTGTTAAATTGGCGACTAATGATCAAGGGATCCCCATGTTAATTCAAGGGCTATTCTTTTCCAGAACAAACTCGTGGAAAAGCCTGGTCAGCTACAATCTTACCTTGGTTCCCGATTACACCTCTTCAAACCAGGCCATTTCAAACTTTAAAACGGTTTTATCTCGGAAATATGGTATTGCTCCTGAACAAGTTGATGTGTCCCCTGTAGACATTGGGACCATTCAATTCATCGTTCGGCAAACTTTCGGCACTGATCAAGATAATGATCCAAAAACAATTGCTGCAGGAACGCACTTCACTCAAACCATCGTTCCGCAGTGGAGCGGGGATTTTCACCAATTGGGCTCTCGCTTTAGCGTAAACATTCAAGGGCCAATTTGGGACCTTGAACCGGCACTTCAAAATATGCTACTCCACAAAGCGGGCAATGGAATTATTGGACAAGTCTCATTTACGATCCCGGTTAAGGCTACCACCTACGACGCAAGCATTAAGTGCAATGTTCAAAAATTTCAACAAACGGTAAAAGACATGGTTAAAAGCTGGCGAATGACTCGAATTACTCGGGGAAATTCAACTCAAGAGACATTTAATAACGATGAGCGAACAGCGGTTCTTTCCGCATTGAAATTTGATGATTATTGTGACATTCGGACATTCGTCGACAACACTCATAAAATTGACAACAGCATTAGTCAGCGGCAACAACAACTGTTTGATACATTATTCAAAAGTGCGTTTAAGTTGGTGGATGAAGCGGGACAACCCGATGCAATTGGGGGGCGGGATGCAAAATATACTTCCCTAAACCAAATTACCAGTATGGACGCAAGTGGCAACATAAACCTAAACCTAAAAACAGAGCAGATCTTTAATCTTTCTTCTGATCTTGACTTTTACGCAGGAGCTGTGACAGAAGACAACCTCGATCCGACTCATAAATACATTTGTTACAATTTCGAAAAGTTTGATTTGACTGCGCAAAAATGTGTTTATGCCTGCAACCCTGGTTTTGAGGTGTATCAACCAAAAAGCGTAAATGCGGATGCAAATGGATGCGTAGACATAACGAAGAATTCGGTAAAGGAGTCTTTATGAAACTGTCAATTAAACAATATTCTTGGATTGTCTGTGCCGCGCTAGTGGCCGTATTTCCGAAGGTCAAAGCAGACGGCATCTCTCACCCCATCTTGACAGAATTTGGCGGAAGAAATGAATATCTTTTAGTCACAACGTCTACTGACTCTCAAAGTATAGCTCAATCCGGAAAATATGAAATCAGCGGCTATTTTGAAATCCCCAAGTCGATAAAGCTTAACTACCAGACATTTTCGGATCAAGATACATTTGGACTTCAGGTGATGATTCCAGCGCCGGGCGCCTTTAGCCCGCTAGAAATTACTGACGATGTTAACCCGCCTGTTGGCGCAAATTACATCAACTTGTCTGTTTTACAGTATAATGGCCAAATTATCTTTTCAGTTGATTCTCTTTTTTCGGCAACGCTTTCCCAATGGGACAAAAATACGGAGGTTACTTACCGAAAGTGTAAATCCACAAACGATGTGGTGATAATGTCTTTAGCAAAATTTGATGTAAATCAATTTATTCAAGCTGTAAATGAATGTGGGATTGCGGGTAAGACCAGTACTTTAACACTACGAAAAAACACGCCCATTTCAGATTCAGATCAAATTGCTATACTCAAGTCATTCAAAATAAAATTAAGTGGAGTCATCAAAAATATTACGCAAAAAACCGTCACCTTTCCATTTCCGGAACCAAACGAGTTGTTTACGAACGTTCAAAAAGTTTCTACCCCATTTTTTCAAGCATTTGACTTACTTGATCAATTTGTGATTCCTCGTTTTTTGGAAAGCGCCTCTACTAAAGAGTATATAAAATCCGTTGGTGAAATTGCTTGGAGAAGGAATTTCCTGAATCAAGCAATAGATCATTATTTCGCTTCGGCAAACAGAATAAATGGAGAACCGGACCAACCCTCTTGCACAGCTTATCAAGTAAGTCTAAAAGAACATCCGACGAATGAAAACTACAAAACTATATTTTATCAATCAAAAATGGATGATCTCGTTATTCCATTAGTTGCCGTTCGGGAACAGTAGGGGGAAACTTGAATATTAACTACTGTCTTTTGAGAACCGTCATTGGATTAAGTTTTATCTTTGGTTTAGATGAAGCCTCTGCGATGGGTCGGAAGCACGAGCACATTTTTTACTTCGACCCAAGCAGCCAATCGTGCATCAACGATCTTGGTGCCGAAGGAAAAAACGTAGGGAGTCTTGGCGAATGCGGCGAGCAAGTCATTGTCCCCCCGGCAATTTTGGAAAACCCCGGTCAAAATGCTCCACTAAACGGAATGAACCTTACGTCTGGCACATTGGAATCTGCTGACATTAGTGGAATCCAATTTCAATCGGGCAAGATTGCGTCTATCCATTTAATCCAAGTGATTTCAGAAAACGGAAATTTTAGAAATACAGTATTTAAGGATGTAAATCTGCAAAATGTGAGTTTTAAAAACAGCGATTTCCGCGGAACAATTTTTATTGGGACGAGGTTAGATTCAGTAAATCTAAATGGTGCAATTTTTGACGAAGATACCCAATTACCTTTTGACTGCAATATCGCATTGAATCGGGGAATGGTTTACGCTGGAAAAGACGTGTTTTATTGTGACCACGTAAAACCACACCTTATCCAATTAAGCTCCGCCTTTAAATCAAAATATCCTGGATTTTTTGCACTAGTTAACGGAAAAAATTCTCAGATATATCTTTACGATTCCCAAGATTTTAAAATTAGCCCTCAAATCCCCAAGCTCTTCACAAATTCACAAATGAATTCTATACTTTGTGTTAGTGCTTTAGATTTGTGCGAAAAAAATCGAAGCAAGCTTGAAAATCGCTATATGCTCGACCCGATTTCCGATCCTGTCTTGAATTGGGGCTTTGAGCTTTATCATACACCTGAAT
>CAIMNF010000197.1 GCA_903842755.1 Oligoflexia bacterium | reverse complement strand
TTTTGTCCTTGGAAGCGCTCTTCCGATGCGCAACATGGGTTCGGGAAGGCTCTACTTTTGCAGTGCGAGCATGCCGACGACGACGCTTCGCTGCTAAAATCGGCTCCGAAGCGAATCTTCGATCCATTTTTTCGTGCCGTTCAGCGTACGAATTTAGCGCAAGCATCGGATCGTAGCTTTCTGTGCCTCGGCGAATTTCAAAATGTAAATGGGGTCCGGTCGCGTGACCTGAGCGGCCGGAACGAGCAATCAGATCTCCCCGTTTGATGACTTGGCCTGATTTTACTAAATTTTTAGAGTGGTGGGCGTAAACGGTAAAAATATTGTCCGCATGCTTAATCACCACCATTTTTCCGTAGCCTCTAATTTTTGCCCCTACGTAAACCACTTTGCCATCTGAACACGCGTAAACCGGTGTCCCCACCGTTGCATGAAGATCCACACCCTTATGAAACTTTTTACCTCGCTCACCGAAAGGAGCGTTCACTTGAACCGATTTCAAGGGCCATTGCCACTCTCCTGCAAGTTTTAGAATTGCGGAAGGATCGGGCTGTTTGGTCAAATCCTCTTCATTTACTTGCGCAATGGTTCTATTTTTCGTGGAGGACGCGACCGGCTGGTCATTCTGAATTCGATCGAGCAACCCCTGGCGTCCAGTAGAGGTGATCGGCGTCGCACAGGCACCCAAGAAGGTAGTGAAGAGTAGAGCGAATAAATACCTGCGCTTTACCCCTGTCTTGCTAAAGAAAATATAGTTCAACGTCATTATTCGCTCAACCGCTTCATTTCTTCTAGATAACTCATGTCGGTTACATCTAGCTTTAACGGGGTGATCGAAACGAAGCCCTGATCAACGACGACACAATCCGTTTCTGGTTCATCCAAAAAACCCAGGTATTGACCGCCAACCCAATAATAATCTTTTCCGCGGTGATCGACTCGCTTTAGAACCGAACTACTGTAATGCCGAAATCCTTGGCGGGCCGGCTTAACCCCTTTGATTCGCGAAAATGGAACGTCGGGAACATTCACATTCAAAAGAGTGTATTTTGGAAACTTCTTTTTTTGATATTCCTGAATTATTTTGACCATCATTTTTGCGGCGGTGAGGTAATTTAATTTATTTTCGTTACGCCGTGACTTAAAATCTACATTCAAACTGACCGCATAAGCTGGAATTCCCAAAATACAGGCTTCACGAGCGGCCGAAACCGTACCCGAATAATAAACGTCTTGGCCTAAATTTGCACCCCGGTTAATGCCGGACACGACAATGTCGGGCATTTGCTTCATCACTTGCTTAATTCCTAAATAAACGCAATCGGCGGGCGACCCGTTTACCCCATAGAAGTCTTTGTCCATCTGAATTAACCGCAAAGGTTTATGCAAAGTGAGCGAATGGCCCGTGGTGCTTTTCTCTTCCAACGGCGCAACCACTTTCACGGTACCCAATTTGCGAAGTTCGTCGTACAGGATTTTTAGCCCCGGCGCGTGGACACCATCGTCGTTGGAGAGGAGTATTCTCATCTTTTTAATCTAACTGTTATTTATAAAATCTGCAACCGGTCTAAAGCCCCATGGGCCCATTTCCGAGTAAATTCAATGTTAAAGACGTTTGAAACGCTGATCCAGTCGAGATTTTATAGATAAAATCCCCTTCAAACTGCCAACAATGTGACGGACTCTGATAAATTAAACCGATATCTCGTTCCAAGTTTTTATTATTGGTGGAATACAAATCGTAACGAAGAGTCACCGTAGGAAGAAGGTAATCGTTAATGGAAAACCGTGAACTTACCGAAAGCGCGGAGACCTTGGAAGACAACCAGGAATATTGATAACCCACCGAGAAGCTGCGCTCAAAAATCATTCCCGCGGGCCCCACTTTACGTTGCGGGGTCCATCCTAAATTGACGCTAAACTGGTGCGGCGACGGAAAATCAACTAAATTGGCGTTTTGCTGCTGATAGCGACTTAAATAAAAGAAATAGCTATAATTAAGACCTAAGCTGAATTTTGATTCGTTGTACGTGTAATAAGTGGTCAGCGGGGAAAACGGAATCCCCCCTAAGCTTCCATCTAAAATATCCCACGTTTGACTTGCACCCCACTCCATCAGTTTTGTTGTTTCGTAGGTCGGTGCGGGAGTAGGAGTCGGAGCGAGAGTTACCGATCGATCAACAATGATGACCTTTTGAGGGTCAGGCAATGGTGGTGGCGGGGGTGATTTTATCCGTCGACGATAGAGCTGGGAAACGAATCCATACGTGACCGAGTTTCCTAAGGGTGTAAAATAACTTTCCAAGTTTTGTGACGTTTTATAAGGAATAATATCTAAATTATCGAAATACTTTCCCGTCCCTGCTTGACTTGAAATCAAGTCCAAAAACTTATGACTGATGGGCCGATTTTGAATGGGAATATTACTATAGGTCACTAATGGCTTAAACGTATGCTTAAAATCTGCTCCCCCATCCTCCGATCGGTAGTACCGCTCTAGCTGAAAGCTGGTTTCTGCTTGAAACAGTAAATAGCCTTGGCTTAGATCCGGATAATCGACCGTATTGTTAAAATTGTAATAATAATAGCGATACTGAGCCGATGGAACTACGGATAACCAAGGAAGTGGATTCCAAGTAGTATAAACGATGGGAGTAAAAATGTACCGATTGGCCTCTCGAATCGTCTCCGCGCTACCTGTCGTACCATCCGAATTCGTGTAAGAAATATTATCAAGTGGCCCCGACGAACGAATAAACCGAGTATACCGAGCCTCTAGACCAGCAGAAATTTTTGACCCGAGCAAATATTGATTATTCGTATTCAATACAATCGTAGGCAAAGTTTGAACGGTTGTTGGATCAAATCCCGACAGATAGGTCCCCGCTTGGGGACCAGGCGATTGATTATAGTACAATAGATCTCGTATCCGTTTAAACGAAAGAGTAGCGCTGAAACTCGGGTCGTTTCTCGAAAAGAACAATTCGCTGGTCAATGCGGGTTCGTAGGCACCGGGCATATCTGATCCAAAATCAATCGGATAACCCGAGTCGCTCACATCAAAATATTTTAGTTTTCCTTCAAAACCCCAAGGTAATTCTTGCGAAATCAACAATTTCCCCGCTGCTCGGGCATTTAGGCCAGGTGAAAGCGACGTATCTTTGATCCAATAAATATTCGCAGTCCCTTTACTCCGGGAAGTCAGTGCGTAACGCCCCTCCCACTCCAACCGCTCTCCCCGCTTTTGATAATCGCCAATCCCAAACGTCATATCGGTTGAATTGCTGGTGGCCCAAAAATATTGCTCAATAAAATAAACGCCATAGGACTCATTAAATAAACCAAACTGAGGAAACAAAAACCCGGACTGCCGTTTGGTTTTTATCGGAATGACTAAGTAAGGAAGCCACACGACGGACGCGTCTTTAATTTTAAATACAAAATCTTGCAAAAAAG
>CAIMNF010000196.1 GCA_903842755.1 Oligoflexia bacterium | reverse complement strand
CGCGTATAACGATGGGGCTGAAAGACGGTAATGGTCCGTTGATTTCCCCATTGCGCGCCTGCTTGTTTTGCCGTTTCTAAAACCGCAGCAATTTCTGTCGGATGATGCCCATAATCGTCAATGACCCGAATATTGAGGGCTGGCAAATAAACCCGCTCATCAAACCTGCGGCGTACATGTTTAAATTCGCTTAATGCTTCTTGAGCCGCATAAAAACTTACTCCCAAGCTTCTGGAAATTCCGATTGCGGCCAAAGCATTTAAAACATTGTGTTTTCCAAGAACAGAAAGCTCGATACTCCCTAAAAAATCATGCTTTTGATTTCGGTGGGCCCGATGCCAAACTTCAAACTTTTGCACTCCATTGGGAAGAACTTTTAGTGCCGTGGCAAAAAGATCATTTTGTTCCGAAAACCCATACGTCTGAAAGGGTTTAGTCACTTTAGGTAAGATCTCGCGCACCCCGAGATCATCCCCACAAACCCAGTTACACCCAAAAAAAGGCACTTTTTTAGTGAACTGTAAAAATGCGTCACTTAAGTTCTGTTTGGTTTTAAAATATTCCATGTGGTCGGCATCAATATTAGTCACGACCGCTAAAGTCGTGGGTAAAAATTGAAACGAGCCATCACTCTCGTCTGCTTCAACGACGACAATATTGCCGCTCCCCACTTTTGCATTACTGCCAATGGCCTCTACTTTTCCACCGACTACGACCGTTGGATCAAGCCCTGCCTTCATCAATACTTGTGCCGTCATCGAAGTCGTGGTCGTTTTACCATGGGTGCCCGCGACGGACACGGACAGCTTTCCCCGCATGACCTCGGCTAACATTTCGGCCC
The DNA here is from genome assembly GCA_903842755.1 of Oligoflexia bacterium. Classification (GTDB taxonomy): domain Bacteria; phylum Bdellovibrionota; class UBA1018; order UBA1018; family CAIMNF01; genus CAIMNF01. The sequence goes on along the minus strand of CAIMNF010000196.1, from coordinate 15,584 downwards.
GAGGAATTACTGGAATCCCGAGGCGTTTTGCCTCGACCACTTCTGGGTTATTTTCTCGAACTGCGGAACTAATGACCACGACATCTACTGCGGTCACTTGAACTCCTTTATGCCCGATAAACACTTCGGCACCCATGCGCACTAGTCGTTCCGTCGTTTCAGACGCGGCCGCATCCGAACCGGAAACGTGATGCCCTTGAGTGAGAAAAATCTCGGCAATTCCGCTCATCCCGATCCCGCCAATTCCTACAAAATGAAGTTTAAAAAGCTGCTTCATGGCGCTCCTAGATCGGACACAATTTTTTCGGCGGCTTGACTCTGATAAAATTGCTTTACCCGATTTTCGGTTTCGTGAATCAAGCCGGGTTTATTTTTCAAGTCCAGAATCATTGCTGCAAACTGACTGCCGGTCATTTTTCCTTGCGGCACCACCCAAGCGGCTTGAGCTTTTTGAAAGAGGCTTGAGTTTTTCTCTTGGTGATTATCGGCAGCCGTTGGCAAAGGCACGAAGATTGCGGCTCGACCAACGGAAGCAAGCTCTGCCATGGTTGATGCTCCAGCCCTGCAAATCACCAAACTGCTTTGAGCATAACAAGCGCCCATGTCTTCAATAAATTTTTCAATGCGCACGTGATTCAAAATTCCAGCCCGTTGATAAGCCTGCGCCACCCGCTCAAAATCTTTAACCCCGGTCTGATGAATAAAATGAATCCCTTGATCTTTTAAAAAAGGAAGGGCATCAAGGACCAACGTATTCATTCCCATCGCGCCCTGACTGCCGCCAAATATAAAAAGCGTAAACGGATCTTGGATGGATTGGGGCAATTGTTTCAAATGTGAACGAATGGGATTCCCCGTGAACAAAACCTTTTGGGGTTCAAAGGTTTTTTGAGACTCTTCAAATGCGCAGTAAACGCGGTGAACCCATTTTCCCAAGACGCGATTGGTAAACCCCGCAACCGAGTTTTGCTCCAAAATTGCCGTTTTAATAGAAAAAATGGGTGACAAAAAACGGGCCAATAGAACCACGGGCCCGGAGGCATATCCCCCCACCCCGATGACCGCCTTTGGTCTAAACATCAGGAGCACAAATAACGCTTTTAGAAAACTGAGCGGCAATAAGACTAAAGTAATTAATCGAGTCTTCACGCTAACCTGATTAAGCGCGCCAATTTTTAGTAACACCAACCGATACCCATGGCGGGGCACAAGCTTAGATTCCAACCCCTGACTTGCCCCTACAAAAAGGATCTCGCCGGACTCTCCGTAGAGTTTCTTCCACTCATCCGCAATCGAGATTCCTGCCAACACATGGCCACCTGTGCCTCCACCTGCGACGAGCAATTTTTGTTTTTTTAAAGCGTTCATTTAAAAGTCTCCCGCGGAAGGTGAGGGGCACTCATGTTTGATTTAGAAATACGATAAAGAATTCCCATCCCAAATAAATTCAACGTAAGCGCAGAGCCGCCATAACTAATAAAAGGAAGCGTTAATCCTTTGGTGGGCAATAAGCCCATCACCACCGCCATATTTACAAATGCCTGTAAGCCTAGAATTAACGTAATGCCACTGCCAAAGTAAAAAGCAAATCGATCATGCCGCTCGTGCAAGGCCAGCCAAGAGATTTTTAAGCCTCGATAAATAAATAAAACAAACGCGGTCATCACCGCAATCACTCCGACAAACCCTAATTCTTCACCAATTACTGCAAAAATAAAATCGTTGTGCGCTTCTGGCAAAAACAAAAGTTTTTCTTTTCCGTTGCCTAAGCCCTGCCCAAAGACGCTTCCATTATGAAGTCCAAGCATGGATTGAATCACCTGAAAGCCACGTCCTGCAGGATCTCTCCACGGATCAAAAAACGTCATGACCCTAGCCATCCGGTACGGAGAAAAAACCACAAGAAGTGTTGCCAACCCCAACGCCGAAAACAGCCCTCCAAACAAAATCAATGGCTGAACCCCGGCAATAAACATCAAAATAAACGTTGTTCCGGCTAACAGTACCGTAGAGCCAAAGTCCGGCTGGGCCAACAAAAGTGCAAAAACCGGAAGAAGTAACAAAACCGTGGCAACGATTCCCTCTTTAAACTGATGCAATTTTTTTTGGTTTTGACTTAGCTTCCTGGAAACAAACATCACGCCCACTAACTTGGCAAGCTCCGCAGGCTGGAAGCGAAAAAAACCAAGATTGATCCACCGCTGAGCCCCTCCCACTCGCACTCCTAACCCTGGAATGAGTACCACCGCCAACATCCCAATCACCGAAATTAAGATAAACGGCGCCCACTGATACCAACGGTGGGACGGGACCCGGGAAGATGCCCAAAATGCGCAAATGCCAATGGCAGCGTAGACCAATTGTTTTTTGATAAAGGTAAAGCCATCCCCTGTACGCTCTTCCGCGTAAATAAAGGACGCGCTATACACCATCAGCAATCCAAAAAGAACAAGACCAACGACAAGGACAAGCAGAAACATGTCTCCGCGCGGTTGTTTGCTGAGAATAGGAATAGAAAAAGAATCTTTAAAGCTGGTGGACCAGTTTTTTGAAATAATCGCCTCGCTCTTCAAAATCACGGAACATGTCCTGGCTAGAACATCCGGGTGATAATAAAATGATATCCCCATTTCTGGATTTTTGGAACGACATTAAAACGGCTTCCTCGAAAGTACCGACCAAATAGGTCTCGGCAAAATCACCCAAAGCCCGATTGATTTTTTCCTTCGCTTCGCCAACTAAGATCAATAACTTGACTTTGCTTTGTACTAAAGGCCCAAGCGGCGCAAAATCCATATTTTTATCCTTGCCCCCCGCGATTAAAATAATGGGCGAACGCTTAAACGCAGACAATGACGCCTGCACGCTTTGGATATTCGTCGCTTTGGAATCGTTGAAAAAATAAACGCCATCTTTTTTTCGCACAAATTCCAATCGGTGCGGAAGTCCTTTAAATTGGCCAATCGTGTTTTGAATGGCTTGCTGACCTACTCCCATCACACGCGCGGAACAAAGGGCGGCCATTAAGTTTTGCTTATTATGCTCGCCAAAAAGTTTAAATTGCTCTAACGGATAGACTTCTTCTTTTCCAGTAACTTTGGCAATAATGGCGTTTTTCTTTTCGTCATAATAAGCACCAAAAAACTTCTCTGCGAACTCGCCTCCAATGGTCATCGGGTCTTTCATCGTGAACCAAATGAGCTTACCTGAACACTCATTCGCAAAACCGCGCAATACTTGGTCATCATAATTCAACACCACCCATGAATTCCGATCACACACTTTGAGTAATCTCTTTTTTGCGGCAATATAATTTTCCATCGTTCCGTAACGGTCCAAGTGATCCTGATCAATATTCGTAAACACCGCTACCGCAGGAACCATTTTATCGGTGAGCTCGAGCTGATAACTAGAAAGCTCACATACGGCCACCTGTCCTGGCTGACCTTGGGTAATATAATCAATGAGGGGCGTGCCCAAATTTCCGCCTACAAAGGCAGGCTTAGAATCATTCTTAAACATTTCACCTAATAAGACCGTTAACGTGGACTTTCCGTTTGTACCTGTAATTCCAATTAATGGCTGTTCAAGTTCGCCGACCGCCAGCTCAATTTCGCTGGTGACCGGAGTCCCTTTGCTTTTCGCAAGTTGAATCATTTGGTGATTTTGAACATTAATGCCCGGGCTAACAATGATCAGCTCCGCACCTAAAAACGAGCGCTCGGTGTGCCCACCGAATTCAAACTCTACTTTAAGGTCGCCCAATTCTTTTAAGGGCTCGGCAAGTTCAGTGCGTTGCTTGGTATCCGTGATCATGACCCGTCCGCCATGCTTGACCAAAAATTTTGCAGCAGCTACTCCTGAATTTCCACATCCCACGATGAGAATCTTTTTTCCTTTATACTTACTCATAATACTCCTTCTTTTCGTTCACTTTTTTTTAACGTAATTTGAGCGTAGCGAGGGTGACCACCGCTAGCATGATTGAGATAATCCAAAACCGGACAATGACTTTAGGCTCTGCCCAGCCCTTCAGTTCAAAATGATGATGAATGGGCGCCATTTTAAAAATTCGTTTGCCGGTCATTTTAAAGGACCCGACTTGAAGCATTACACTGACTGCCTCCAAAACAAAAACACCCCCACAAATGACCAACAAAAATTCATTTTTTGTAATCACGGCCGAAACACCTAACGCGCCCCCGAGGGCCAAGGCCCCAACGTCACCCATAAATACTTCGGCCGGATACGCATTATACCAAAGGAACCCCAGGCAAGAAGCACCAATTGCACTGAGAAAAATGGCAAGCTCGCCCGCCCCGGAAATAATGGGGATTTGTAAATAAAGTGCAATCACATGGTGACCCGCGCAGTAGGCTAAAATAGCAAACGTCAGCGCCGTGGTAATCGTTGGCCCGACCGCAAGGCCATCAAGACCGTCTGTTAAGTTTACGGCATTACTTGCTCCTACGATGACCAACATGGAAAAGGGAATAAACAGGTAACCCAAATCCAAAATCACATCTTTAAAAAACGGAAAACGCAAAACGGGCGGCGTATCGCGCATCACATATAAAAATACGGAAGCCGCAAGCGCGACCAATGTTTGAGCCACTAATTTCTGCCGCGCAGTTAAACCCTTGGAGTCCTTCTTGACCACTTTCTTGTAATCATCTACCCATCCCACTAAGCCCGTTCCCAGCATCACAAAAAGTGCGGTCCAAATATAATGGTTCCTTAGATCTGCCCACAGGAGTGTGGAAAGCGTAATTGCGGAAAGGATTAAGCCGCCCCCCATGGTTGGCGTGCCTTTTTTGGAAAGGTGGGATTGTGGACCTAGCTCGCGGATACTTTGCCCAATTTGTTTATTCTTAAGCCACTGAATGTACTTCCCACCCAAAAGCAAGCAAAGCAGGATTGAAGTCAGCATCGCTCCAAAAGCCCGAAAGGTGATGTATTTGAATACGTTAAAAACGCCTAGCGACTGGTGTAGCGGATAGAGCAAATAATAGAGCATGAACTCCAGATTAGCGATTTTTGGGGGGTGAAGTCAAATTTTTATTCTAAGATACTGTAATCATTTAGCTTATACACAAATGTGCTTGCAGCCCAGCACAAGACTGCGCTTACCCTTTTCGGCAGATGAATTCACAAAAAAACAAAATTGAATCTGTGACTTTATGACCCAAAAAAAATCAGATTGGCTCATATTTTTAACCCATAATTTCGCATTTTTTTTGACTCTTCATTTGCTCACAAAAAAACCAAATCATCTCCACGGGTTCAGCCGGGTCATTTTTCAAGCAAATTGTCCAGCGATTGGCTTAGGTTATGCAGCTTTAATCCGTGTAAGGATAAGAAAGGACGTGGTTATGAGAAACGAACAAGATAAAAAATTAGCACTTTGGGATCACCTCCGTGATTTTGGTCAAATGAACCGCGAACTCGGCCGTTTATTCGACCCACTGCTTTGGCCGGTAAATGAGGAAAAATCTAGGATGATGGCCGATGCAGTCTTGGCACCTGCCTGCGATGTCGTAGAAACAGAAAAGGAATACCGCATGGCGGTCGATCTTCCAGGGATTCCACAGGAAAATATTAAGGTTGAATTACATGACCGAGAATTGGTCATCCACGCAGAACGAAAGGAAATCAAAAAAGAAGATACAAAAACGGAACACTTGGTCGAACGCTATCAAGGAACGTTTAGGCGAAGCTTTAGGCTACCTGAAAACGCCGATGGCGAACAAATTGTCGCTCAATACGACCATGGCGTGCTGAATGTCACGCTGCCGAAGACCCAAGTAACGAAGACCAGACAAATTAAGGTGAACGATGCCAAGAACATCATTAAACCTAGTTCGACTAAGCTTTCATAGGTAAGAATAAATCTGGAGCCCCTACTGCGAAGGTAGGGGCTCTTTTTTATTTTTGCGGCAATTGTTTTGACGGAAGGTCATCGATCAGTCGATCAAAATCAATCTCATGCTCAAAAAACTCAATCCCCTCTAACGTACCATGGGTGTGGTGATCAAAGGCGCTCACGGTGTCCGTGGCCAAGGTATTGCCCTGAGGCACTTTCTCGCTCGGGCTACCGGCTTGGGTCACGGTAGGCCCCGATTCTTCAAGTTCTGTTTCTGTCAATTGATCATCCGGTACCACGATTGCAATGTGGCCTGGCTTGTGGGGATTCTCATTCCTAATGCTGGCGACAACAAAATCACCCTGATTTGCTAACCGCTGTGCTTGAATTTCGTCGGTAGACGCCCACCCTTTAGCCACGGCTTGCTCAGAATGCAGCCAAATGTTCTGATTGTTGGCCAGAAGCATGTTTCCCTGCGGGGAAGTTTCAGCATTCAGGAAGGGCACAGCTAAACGTGACGCCAACGCGGCTACATAGGCACTGCAGTGGGAAAAATTTTGTAAATGCTGGTCTTCTATTTCTTGTTCGGACGGAAAAATCTGCTCCCCAGTTTTCCAATTGATGTACTGATGAGGCTGCCAAAGAGATTCTACTTTTTGAGATCTTAGAAAACGCTGGAGGGCTTGGCCCTTTTCAGTAATGGGGAAAGCGTAGACTTGAGAAGAGAAAAAACTCAGCCAGAGCAATGAAACAGCAAAAAATCTCCCTGCTCTAAATCTTACTGCTCTACCGATAAATCGTTGGATTAATCGTAGGCGATTTTCACTAAGAAGCACAGGTCACCAGAAATCCTTTCCCTCAAGTGATGATGAGCGGGCGCATCTCCCATTGGTTCTACCACAACGATCCCGCTCCGATCCACCGTTACTGATCGGGTGCCGCTTATGCCGCAAACTAATGCAAAATCAATGCACTTCATTAATTTATAAATATAAATAATTAATTAAATCCGGAAAATGATAATATTCTACTCATTCACCCCAGTTATATTTTGTAAAAATATTGATTCAGCAGTAGGTTAATTGCATGCCAAAAACCGCAACTGATTTTAGAAAAGCTCAATCTATTCTCGCCTTGTTAGTCTCTTTCTTTGCTTTTACTCCGCTGGTCAGCGGTCAGCAAAATCAAGCGCCCGTGCCGGTAAAGTTTCAACATTTTGAGGAAATCAATGCCTACGTAAAAGAACTGAAACGGAGATACCCAGACGGGAAGGCGACCATCAACCTACTTCACATCGAAGGAAAGGCGCAAGATCCCGATTTAGTCGCGCTGAACTCATTATTAAAACAAGCGGGTTTTACGGTTCAACTTTCTATCATCAGCGAAGCTGGCTTTAATGCGCAGCTCGAGCACACTGCGGATATGCTCTACGACGAAACATTAAGTGTCAGTCCGAGCGAGGACAGACTGGAAGCAACGGTAAGCAAAGCAACTCTTTTGGAACGCATCAAGGGTGCATCCGGAGCACTCTTTGGTTTACCGAATGGAATTACCCTTGCTGGACATTTCTACGAAACTGGGCCGGACGGCAAGTGGTTAAAAATCACAAAGGACAAAAAAGAGCGGTGGCGCCAAATCAGCACAGGAGCTAAAATTTCAATTCCAGCAACTTTAGAATATGACGCTGTATTTTGGTACAAGCACATTATGCTTCACGATTCCATTCGATTGAACGGCTTAGCATTTCACCTGAGCGAATTAACTCTCTTAGGATGGGTATTTACGTGTGTGAGGTACGGAGAAGCAATTACCAGCTTTAAAAACCAAGGGAATTATCTTTTTTCGATTGGATCCACCGTTTTTCAAGAAGCGATTCTTAACGTCCCCATGATGTACGCCGTAGGACTTGCCTCAAACCCTGCTTTTGATCTGAATTTTTTTCACCACACGAGCGAACTTGGAAGAAGAAGTTTTCTTGCCGGCCTAGCCTTGGCTGCGGCAGATAATTACCGATCGAGGATAGGAAAAAAAATAACCGCCAATAAAAATGCAGGCGAAAAATTGATCGATGATTTATCAGAGCGCCTCGGCTACACGCCCGAGATCAGCAAACAAATAAAAGAAGACCTTTACCAAGAATATTTGGACGCAGGAAACGTGTTTGTTCGCAAAAGTAAAGAATTTAAATCCTCGTTCAACCCCAAGTCATTAGATCCTGAAGGGCAAGCATTGTATGAGCGCGCGGCCGAGCAGCTGAAGATAGCAGCGGACCTTTTCAACAAAAGAGAACTGTTCTTGGGTTTATTCTTTAACGTCTATTTTCCGACAGTCAACAATCTTGATTTATTAGCTTCCGTCAATGCAGATTCCCATTGGTATAGCTATGCGGCACTCTTATTTACAGGAGCAGTTGGGGCTGCTTACGAGGGCTGGGTCTACCGAAAAGAAATCGGAGAAGAACTTGTCCGGATCCGATACAGTGCTACGCGGTTTTTAATGGAAAAGGTCGGATACGATCCCAATCATCCGCAGTCATTTTGGGCAGGCATTAAATCCACAACTTGTGAGTTTGTTTTAGGTAAAGGCGCCGCAAGCCGATAATGCACATTTTTAAACTTTAAAAGTTTATCAGTAAATATATTCAGTGTAAAAACAAAGTATCCCGCTCAATTTCTTTCCTCCGAACTCAATTTAATTGCGACAATTTTGGTGATCCGTTTTATATTACCCATCACCCAGAATGAAAACTTTTTTAGTGCTCGTCACACTTGTTGTTAACAGCATTTGCATTGCGCAGCAGTTTACTGCTTCGGCAATGGCACCGTTAATCACGGGAAATATTCATTTTCCAAACGCACAGGCATCCGAGGCCGACTGGCTCAAGTTTGAACAAGAAATTTTAGAAATGAAACGCCTTGGAGCCACAGGGATTTCGTCGGACGTTTGGTGGGGGCTCGTCGAAAAGGTAGAGGGTAAATACAATTGGGAATATTACGATAAATTATTTACGATCATTCGCCGTGCAGGCTTAAAGTGGGACGCGAATCTTTCATTTCATCGCTGCGGTGGTAATGTGGGCGACGGGGACGCTTACATTCCCCTTCCCGAATGGATTTGGACTAAGCATATTGGTAAGCCAGGCGTTACAGATGTGAACTCGCTTAAATTTAAGAGTGAGCAAGGTTTTTATTCGGACGAATTTTTCTCGCCCAGCGCGATTCCCATTGTTTTGGATGACCTGGGAAACTTTATGGCTGCGTTCCAAGATCACTACGGTCCTTTAGCAGAACAGATGGGAAGCGTTACGATTAGCCTAGGTCCGGCAGGCGAGCTTCGCTTCCCTGCCTACAATAATCATGATATCGGTGCCGGCTATCCTACGCGCGGAAGTTTACAAATTTATAGCGATCTTGAAATTAAGGCGTTTCAAAAGGCCATGCTCAAAAAATACGGAAGCCTAAGGGGAATCAAAGAAGCATGGGGACCTCATTTCTATTCAATCAAAAGCATCAAACAAATTGGTCCCCCCAACTTCAACAACCATGCCGATTATTTTAAAACGAAGGGGACACGCAAGGCAGAACGTTTTTTTGCGATCGACGAAGTTCACACCCCCTACGGGCGAGACATTTTTGAATTCTCAAACCAACAACTTTATAAAACAGGCTACTCCGTTTTAAAAAAATGGATGGAGACTTCGAAAAATACCAGAAACGGTGCTTTTAAGGATGTGCCGGTTGGGGCAAAGCTCACCGGTGTCCATTGGCGGTTGGCTGATAACCGCTTTGCAGAACTGGCCAGTGGTGTGATTGTTGTCCCAGAAACCCCCACCCCATCCGACCAGTTGGGCGAAGCGTATCGTCCCTTACTAAAGTTATTCCAAGATCTTGCCCACGAAAAGAATGCGCCCCCCATTGAGCTGCACTTTACTTGCATTGAACTCGAGAACGGCGATAACGGCAGTTCGGCTGGCTCTTTGGCACAATCGCTGGTCCGGTCGGTAATCAAAGTTGCAAAATCGATGGACATCACCATCAAGGGCGAAAACGCGCTTGAGTTTACCCTGACTAATGCGAAGGCTTGGGATCACATCGACGAAGCCATTGCAAATGGCCTAAGCGGAATTAATTTGTTAAGAGCAAGGACCGTGGCGGCTCACGAGTTGACGCGAAACCGTTTTAAAAGCATCACCGACAAATACTGTAATACGATTTTAGACCCGTAAGGTCCAAGATAAGGATCTTGTCATTCATTTTTTCAGTCATTTAAGACAAAAAAACCCCGGAAGCAATGCCTCCGGGGCTTTAGTCATTCCATCTTTTTGGATTGAATTAGAAATTATAAGTCATAGAAACGCGGGTCAACATATTGCTAAAACCGAAAGTTCCGTTTGTAGCAGTGTTTGAATTTGAATCACCGATCGCGTCTGGGCTAGAGTTCGCACCACCCGTGGTAGCAACTAAGCCGTCGATTTGAACATCGCCAAAGGTCATGCCCAAGCCAGCTGCTACATTTGTAGAACCGAACCAATTAGAGCGGCCTGTTCCAGAAGTACCTGTTCCGATGTTTTGACCTAAAATGCTTTCAGCAATAGATCCACGGATCGTTAACCAGCTAAGAGCAGCGGTTTCTACACCGATAGATAATGGAAGATTCCATTGTTTGGCTGTAGTTTTAGCACCAGTTGAAGCAGTTGTCGTTGCTTGTTGAGCGTAAGCTGCTTCAAAACGTGCAAATACGTTGCTGTTTTTGGTAATGTCTTTTTTGTGGCCGATACCAAGTTCTGCAGTAGTATTCGCTACTGAAAGATATTTTGCCGTGCTGGCGCCATTGTCATATTCAAAACCATTAGTTGTGAATTTTGCGAATACAGTGTGGTTATCGGACAAAGCATAAGTCGCACCTAAATCAAGAGCCAAAGAGCCTTTCAATTGATCGGTAGCGCCAGTTGTATCGATAAGTGCATTTACATTTTGTGCACCAACCGCTTTTGCAGCGATCCCTACAGTAGCAAACGCTTGAAACTGGCTAGCAATAACACCTAAGCGTACTCCGTATTCTGAAAAAGTTTGGTCCATACCGTTCGTTGCAGATTTACTTTCGTTCCCTGCATAAAATACGTTTGCACCCCATTTAATTCCTGCTTCGCCGCCAAAAAAGAAATCAATTGCGTTTGTAGGCCCAATGAATGTGCCATAAGGCGTTCCGCTAAGAGAATTAATCCCTGAAATAAAATTCCAAGTCCGATCAGACTCATGACCTAAGTAAAGTCCATAAGCAAAATCTCCCATCGTGTTACTAAATCCACCTTCAGGCTTCATTTGATTTGTAGATGGAGTAGCTGTGTCTGCTGCAGTTCCGTCAGCTGAGGTTGATCCAGAAGTGCCCAACTCCAACCAAAGTTTCTTCTTATAGTTGTTGATGAATGCTGGATTGTAGAAAATGTTGCGGCTGTCGTCGATGTAAAGTGAGCCGTTTTTAGATTCTCCGAGTGCTTCAAGGCGTGCGCGTGAAGCGAGTGCAGGCGAAGCTGCAATCAATAATGCAAATGCGAGTGTTAGATAATTTCTCATTGTCTAACTCCTTTTCTTTGTTAGTTAGTGTGATTGAGGGAACCCCCCATTGAGCTCCCTGCTATTTTTTTGTCTATGCTCTTAGGTTTAAGGAGGGCCACGGGTTTGTCAATTTTCGCGCAGTTTAGCAAAATTGCCGCTGACCAATTTCTGATCTTGCTGCAGCAGATCCGCAGCGACTTTGAACAAGCAAGAGTCGCGAATTTTTATGATTTATCCCGAAAAAATAGCTCGTTTTTGTGAGGCATGATTTTTAATTTTTAAAAAATCTTTTATTATCTTTGATTTTGAATAAGCTAACAAGGTGCGCCGTAATGGTGTGTCAATCTGAACTTATTTTTCGGCAAAAAACCGGTCTGGAATATAGCTCAAAAAATCCGACTTAAATTTTTGTTGCGTAAAGAGCTGTGCGCGGGACCGAATCCTTGATTCGTCAAATTTCGCTCGCCCACTTTCAATCTCCATAATGGCCTCACAAAGTGCGTCGACGGATTGGGCTTTAAATAAAATTCCAGTTTCGGGAATGACCGTCTCGCTTGCGCCACCCTCGCCAAATGCAATCACGGGCGCGCCTGCGGCCATCGCTTCTACGGGGGTGATTCCAAAATCTTCCTTGCCCGGAAAAATAAAAGCTTTGCATTCGGCATAAAGTGCCTCAATGGCTTCGTTACTTGGGTTGCCTAGGAATTCAATATTTCTAGCGTTGAGTGAAACTTTTAGATGCCAAAGTTTTGCTTGATCTTGCCCTTCGCCCACAATTTTAAGGGGAAGCCCTAAGCGCGCAAAAGCTTCAATGGCTAAATCGGTTCGCTTATACGGCGCAAATGCTCCCACCATTAAATAAAACCCACCCGTGGAACGAGGCCGGTTAAATCGCTCTAATTTTGCAAATGGATAGACGACAACAGCGTCACGCTCGTAAAACTGTTTAATTTTTGCGGCAATAAATTTACTGTTTGCAATCAGGACATCGATTCGGTCCCCTTGGGCCGTTGCCTTATCCCAGGCCTGAAAAAACGGCCTTAATCGTTTTGCAATCAAAGTAGGCACAAGACCCATCCTTCCAGGACCAAAATAATCATTGAACCGATCCCACATGTAGCGCATCGGCGCGTGAATATAGCTGAGATGAAACGCCTCCGGATGTTTGCGCACTCCCTTTGCCACGCAGTGGGAAGAAGAAACCACCAAATCATAGGGATACACATCAAACTGACGGATTAAAAAGGGTAAGATCGGCAACAACTGGCGGTAACGTTTGCGCGTGAACGCAAAGCGATTGAGTACCGAAGTATGAACCTTGACTTGACTTAGTTTTTCACGCAGTCGAGGAGATAAAAGTTTAGGCTCGTAGACGAGCGTAAAAACGTCGGCATTAGGGAATAAATCGAGCAACGCTTCAAACACCGCCTCGCCGCCCCTCATGCCGTTAAGCCAATCGTGAACTAAGGCAATTCTTACTCCGGATTTAATTACGCGGCTTTCTTGTTCCTGGCTTCGGAAAGCACTTGGGTCTGCGCCGCTACGCTTAGCTCCTGGTAACGCTGCTGTGCCTGACGTTTTTGTTCCGTCAGCCGCTTGGCACCCTTTTGCTTTTGGGTTTGATTGATGTACTCGTTGATCGTCATGCATCCGTATATCTTCTTAACGAGCATTGAGTTTACTTGGAAGGATAATTCTTCATAAATCTGCGACTCCCACTCCTGCGGAATTGAAATTCCTAATTTGCGGGTTTGGGAGAGATAATCCTTTATAATTTGGTCAACAAAAACGGCCCGATCCTCTTCGGGGTCGTTAAAGTTAAACAGATGTTGCTCAAAAATGGTGTAAAGTGGATCTAGTTTAGAATTATTCTTACTCATATGCTACAATTACTCCAAACGTTCATTGGGCCAGCCTAATTGCAACACTTGTCGAAAAAACAGAGGTGAAACTTGAGCCAAAAAAAAGCAAAAAACATTTCGCTCTCCGAAAGCGCGGAGTTCGCCCAATTTAAAACATTAGTCGATCAATCAAAGCGCGTATTAATTTCTACTCACATTCTTCCAGACGGCGATGGCTTAGGTGCCGAGACCGCTCTGTTTCACTACTTAAAGCGCGCGCGCAAATCCGTCCGCATTTACAATCCTGATCCGTTACCCAAACGCTATAAATTTTTAGACCCCGCAGGCGAAATTCTCCTTGGCCCAGGCGAAGTCGAACTTTGGGATCATTGCGACCTTTGGATTATCGTCGACACCAACGACCCCAGGCGGCTAGGAAAACTTTGGGGCGAACTTACGCTTCGAACAAAGAAAATCGTCTTTTTAGATCATCATCCGGACATTATTCCCCAACAGCAAATCCACTACCCGCCTCACGCAATGGTGGTCTCAGACACCCAATCGAGCAGCATCGGTGAATTACTTTACCAATTATTTAATGAACTAGAACTCACAAAAATCAATGCGGACATGGCCTTAGGACTTTATGTATCGGTGATGACGGACACCAATAGCTTTCGGTACGCACGCACCACTCCTGCTTCACACCAAATTGCCGCAGAAATGATTAGCCTTGGTGTAAATCCGGAGGACGTATACCAATCTATTTATTCTTCGAAGGAGCTTTCCCACATTCAGCTGTTAGGAGAGCTGCTCCAAGGTACTAAACTTTCCAAAAGTGGAAAGCTCGCCTGGATGGAGATGCGATTGGACCTTCGGAAAAAATTTAAGGCTACTGCCGACGATACGATGTCTTTTTTAAATCTACTCCTTTTGCTAAAAGACGCAGAGGTGGTGTGCCTATTCAGAGAAGAGGACGACGGTCAAATGACTCGCGTTTCGATTAAATCCAAAGGACAATTTGTGATCAACCAAGTGGCAATGGACCTTGGGGGCGGTGGCCATGAATTTGCGGCAGGCTTGGCACTGAAGACCCCTTTTGAACAAGTCGTGCAAACCGTTACGTCAAGACTTGAAACAGTCATTACCACTCCTCCACCAAAGCCACTCATGTCTAAAAAACCCTAAGGGTCGGATTTAAGCTTTACGGTTCCAAACAAAATATTATTCATCGGGTTAAACTCCACTGACTGGACTTTCGGCCCTAAATAATAAACATCTTGATTAAAAACTAAGGGAAGAACCACAAATTCGTCTTGGAGATAAATGCGTTGAGCTTGATCAAAAATCGCCAAAGCCTCTTTCGCTGTTTTTGCTTTTACGCCTTCATCGATAAGTTGGGCAAACTCCATTTGATTAAAAATTAGCCTACTGTTCGGTGTAGCGGGACTATAAGGCCGTAAGAAGTCTTGAGGCTCTGGAATCTTTACAACCCACGTAAGCAAGATCAAATCAAAATCATGGAGGGCACTGTAGTTATTGTACTCGGTAGTCACCACGGTAGAAATCTCGACATTTAAACCGAGATTTGTGGTCAATTGAGATGCGATCTCTTTTGCCATTTCGGGATAAGGGCTAATGGTCCGCGCCAGTAAAGTAATTTTGCTTTTTTTGGTAACAATATAACCGGATTTGGCGAGGGCCTTTTTTGCTTTGGCTACGTTGAACTCGGGAAGCAAATGATCCGCTTTTTGCACACGCAATGCGGGTGGAATTAAATTATCCGCAAAGGTTAAATTCTCGTTATTTAATTTAGCAAGCATCGCTTTGACATCAATCGCGCGCATCACGGCTTCCCTAAAATCATGTCCACTCAGAGGATACTTTTTCGCATTAACCGCTAAGGTTACGTGTTGCAACGTGGGCAGCACCACTCTTCCGGCAAGCGGCGCTTTTTCGGTTTCGGTAGAGGAACGAATGATGGGAAATGTTCCATTTTTAAAATTTTGGAATACTTCGGTCTTTTGATTATTAAAAAAAATTTCTACGGTGTCGTTTTCAACTTTTTTCGAGTAAAACGGGTTCTTTTTTAAGGTCATTTTTTTGCCTAACTCGTAGGTGTCTAGCACATACGCCCCGTTACTGATCATCACCCCGGGTTTCCACCAATTATTTCCAAAGCGTTCAATTAAATCTTTTCGCACTGGAAATAATGACCAAAAAACCGTGTTATGTTCCCAATGCTGAACTGGCCGCTTTAACTTGACGATCAGCGTATGTTCGTCTGGTGCTTTTAAACCCACCTCCTCCATGGATTTCTTTTGT
>CAIMNF010000195.1 GCA_903842755.1 Oligoflexia bacterium | reverse complement strand
TCCTCCGATGCAAGCTTGCGATTGGGTCGCAGATCCCGCAGTAAAGCTATTGGAAATGTTTCCGTAGGTCATCATGCCCACAAAACCCCCGATAGTTATTCCTGACGTATTACAATAGCCATAATTGGGGCTGGCACCTTGTCCGCCTGACGCCGTCATACTTCCAGAAAAGAAGTTAGGCCCAGATGCTCCGATTGATCCGCCAGACATTGAACCAACGAGACCCCCGGCAAAAAGTGCACCAGCATTCACCCCAGTAGAAGAGACGGAAAGCGTACCGGTGTGGTACGCAAAATTTAGGCTTCCGCTTTGCATAGTGCCGATAATACCCCCAAAGCTTGACCCTGAATTGGAAAAGCTGATGTTCGTGTTGGAGGTTACTCCGATTTTACTAATTGCTGCGCTTGATGTACCACATAACGAGCCAAAATCTGTTTCAGGGATCGAATTAAGATTTAAAGTTGGGCTAAGATTTAAGTTCTCTATCACCGCAGAGACACCACAATTTCCGAAGAGTCCGCTATGTAAATTCAGAAGGGTATGGGTAACAGTGGAATTATTGTTTTTTCCATTGAGGGTTCCGAGAAAGTTACCCACGTAAAATGATCCATTCACTTGTGAATTGAACGTCGAAAAATCAATATCGTTCGCCAAAGTAAGCACATGCGAAGCGGAAAGCAAACCGGCCACACCAATAAAGTCCTTTGGAGTAGCAACAGAATAAGGCGTACTCGCGGTCCCGTTCCCCCCAACTACACTTAAGTTGACTCTCGCCCATGCAATAGGCAAGAGTGTGCCGTTTAAGTCAGTTTGGGGAACGATTGCGTAAGTAAGATTTTCTCCGATTGAATCCAATGTGTAGAGAGTAATTGGTGTCGAGATATTGCCCGCAATGATGCTGAGTGGAATCGTTAGCTCACTAAAGCTCGAATTTGAATAAGATGTGGGTGCGCCTAGCGAATATTGAGTCGTAGCTTGGCTCATGCATTGATCATCCGTGTATACAGAGGCAGACGGAACTTGGGCACTATTATTGCTGATGACCAGATTGTAAAGATCACCTGCATGAAAACTACCATTGGAAATTCCGATGGTAATTGCAGAACATTGAGTGATCGAATTATTCACAAAACTATAGCTTGGGGT
Organism: Oligoflexia bacterium; assembly: GCA_903842755.1. GTDB lineage: Bacteria > Bdellovibrionota > UBA1018 > UBA1018 > CAIMNF01 > CAIMNF01. The sequence continues at coordinate 3,486 of CAIMNF010000195.1, read as the reverse complement.
ACTTGGACCGGTAATCGAAACGGTCGTGTTACCAGCCTGCTGGTAAGTTTGGCTGGGCATGTTCCATGTGGTTCCCGTACTGTCGGAAAAAATCGAAGAGCTTAAAGTAAAGCTCGTTGCTGTAGTTTTTGCACAAATTGTCAGGTGATTCGAATTAAAGGTAAAGTTTTCAGAGGCACTACCGGAACTTGCGGCATCGCAGGGATAATTAGTGGCATTTAAGTTTGTTCCACTCGGATGCGCAATGATTGTGTTTGAGTCCCCCGTTACGGTGATGGTGGGCAGCGCATTGGTCTGCGTGTTGAGCGAAATTCCAATAGGAATCCACTGTGGGGTTGAAGTGGAATACATTTTGTATGGAGAATTATACTCTACGTTAAAGGTAATTGAGTTTTGATTATTGTTATTGGTGTGATTGCCGTTGTCACAATTGATTGGTTTGACGGGATTTGCGTGGTCGTACGACGCGTTAATGGTCACTGCAGTGTCGTTAAAAAGGTCCACTTTAGTTTGACCCAATAAATATGGACTCCCTAAATTTTGCTGGTTACCGGTAATGGAAGGGCAGCCCACCGAGTTGCTCGTCACGAAACCTAAAAGTTGGACGACCCTAGCGGGTCCAGCAGGCACATTGTCCACATTGATTTGCCCTCCCGCGGCTGGAACTAATCCAGCAATCATTCCGATTCCAGTATTTGTATTTTGGCAGGTAATGTTTGGATCCTGGCTAATCCCAGGGCCCGTAATATTTAACGCTAAACAGTTAAACCCTGAAATGCTCGCAGGTGGAGGGGAATCATCTTTTTGTTGAACACCCATTTGTAAAAAATTGAGTTGGTTCATTTGGTTCGAGGTAGACGAAGGCATTTTAACACTAATGCTATAGCCACTGGGGGATGTATCCTTCATTGAGCATGCGCTATTCATTGCTAATGCTGTTCCGAACAAGATCCACTTCGTTTTCGATTGATTAATTATGCTCATATTCTAATGCCCCACTTGTGGAGTTGTCGGAAGCACCACATTTACCGTTAAGTGATATGAACTCTTTACTTGTTGGACTGGCGCTGCTGCAACAGTTGCAACACTTGGTGCACCAGGAACGCCGATATTGCTAAATGAAATAGGCACAGCGGGTGCGATTCCGCCTACGCTTGAAATAATTCCTTGAAGTGATCCAGCCGGAGCCGGCGGTGCCATCGCAGCTGGCGCCAACGGCGGTGGCGCTGCTACTGGAGCTAATGCAGGCGCTGGACCAGTCGATGCTCCTGCTGCATTGGCTGCAACGCCCGGAGCTGCGCCGGCACTCGAGCTATTCGTTGTGTTAGAAGCATCTGCACCCGAATTTCCCCCTGAACCATCAGAGGCGGGCCCGCGGCCGGCGTTTGGATCTGTTGCCGCAACGGGCGCATTCACTGCGACAGGTGCCGGACCTGCATTCCCTGCTAGCGCTGCAGCCGGAGCATTCGGATTATTTGCCGAGCCTGCTGCGGTTGCAGAAGCTGCTGTACTGTTGCCTGAATTGCTGTTAGCCGAGTTGCCATTTGAACTGGATTGAGCTGTCGATGAGGTATTTGATGAGCTATTCGAATTCGAGTTATTGCTACTGTTTCCGTTATTGCTATTATTATTTCCGTTATTCGAGGAACTATTCGACGCTGTGCTGTTCGAATTCTGATTTGGGGAAGTGGACGTGGAGTGACTCTGAACAACGGGTTCGATCGTTACTGACTTGGTAAAAGTATTATCCGAAACACGGCTGGAAGACGCGACATTTGCCATTTGACTGTTGTTCAACTTGATCGGTGTATTGTTGGACGCAATTGTTGTGCTACTAATGCTTGTGCCCGCATTCAGTGGGATTGCTTTCGTGTCCGTCGAACCGGATTTTACAAAATCAACCTTTCCTTGGAGCACGGTGACTTCCGTTTGAGGTGGAGCCGTTTTTTCCGCCTGCAGTGGTGATGAGACGACAAACTCAGTACCCCGAACACCCATCGTCGCTGCGCGAGTTTTAATTTTAAATTTTCCGTTATCGTCTAATTTTTTGGTTACGCCTAGGCGCATTTTTCCAAATTGCATGTCCATATTGACTTGGCGGTTCGCGCCACTTTTTAGTTTAAATTCGGACATTTTCAGAAGGGACGAAGGACCAATATCCACAATGGTTTTGTCTTTTAAAAGAATTTTTAGTTTTCCATCGCTACCGGTATTGATGACGTCGTTCTCATAAATGTTATTTCCCGGTTTCACTTCGGTCATGTCAGAAGAATTGGATGGAGAATGTTTTAATGATGCCGGATCTCTTCCGGCCTGGTCTTGTCGCACATAAACGGATCCGGAAACACTGACGACTTCGCCCGCACAATCGGCTACGGTTTTGTCTCGGTCCAAAGCAATGCAAGGCTCCAAACAAATGCTTGCCCCAAAAATAACAATGGCTAACCCCAACGCTTTATTATTCTTCACTTGTATAGTATCGGGCAAAAATTGAAATTACTAAATGTGTCGTCTTTGACTCGGATTGTAGTCAGAAATCATTAAGGATTTTTTAAAAGGTATACCCAATTCCGGCGGAAAACATAAACTCATTGTACGAATACGCACTGCTTTGATTTGAATTGTTGATCGTGTAACTACCGTCCATTAACAAGGAGAGTTTAGGATTGAGAATTTTAATCGCTCGGATTTTTGCCGAATAATTTAGGTCGTTTCTTAAAAGGGCTGCAAGGGGGTAGTGCGAATACAAGAAATCAAGCGACTCGACCAAGGTCCAGGAATGGATGAGGTACATGGTATTCGCTAATCCAATACCGTAGCTGTTGGTGGAATAATCGTTGCTTTGCGTTCGGTAAAATTCGGTGGTCAGGTTTGTTCCAAGATTAAACCAGGGGTCTTGACGATTATTTTTTACAGTGACATGAGCCGAATATTTGATGCCGGTGAGATCGGAGTCTAAATAAAAAATTTCGTCGGTAGCGCCCAGGTCAGCCTCTAATCGCCAAGTGGGGCTAAGTTGTTGATGGTAATAAAAGCCGCCACCCGGAGTAAAATTATATTTTTCGTACTGATAAGCGCTATTGGGGTTTGTAGAATCTGTTGCCGTATTTTGAAAAGCAAAATTTGTATCGATTTTGGCGCCAAAAGAAGTTTTTGCCAGCGCGTGGTAATTCGCAAAAAGGGACAAATTATTCGTGAAATATTCGTAACCTTTGGTAGTGCTGTTAAAATTATAATTATAACTGGCACGGTAACCGGCCACCCATTGGATGACATCTAAGGGGGCCGTCATATAGCCGCCGCCAGCCGATACATTCATTTTTGCCGTCGCAGGGTTACTCGCACCTGTTGAGTTTGCCACACCCGTGGGGAGTTGCTGCACATTTGAATCGTATTGCGATTGTAAAATGATATTTCCAAACCACTGGCCGTGCGAAAATGGGGCTAGAATTTGATCGGTAGCCGCAAAGATCGGTTGCGTGGTGT
>CAIMNF010000194.1 GCA_903842755.1 Oligoflexia bacterium | reverse complement strand
TCTAAATGGGATGAAGAAGAGTAAGTTTTCATGGTTTTTTAGAGTTAATTTAGAAACGATTTTACACTGGATTTTAAGTTTCTAACAGTTTAAAGTCAGAGTTCCTTTAAAGCCGTTTAATACATGCGCCCGTGGTGAAATTGGCAGACACGCCAGACTTAGGATCTGGTGCCGTAAGGTGTGGGGGTTCAAGTCCCTCCGGGCGCACCAAGCCAAAAAAACAACAATAACAATATCTTAAAAAATTAAAAATGCAAAACAGGCTGTTTTGCGCAGTTTTATAATAGTTATTTCAATACAAGAAATATTATATTAAAATAACTATATGAGTCCGAAGCTCGCCAGAAGAGATCTTCCCGATGGAAGCTTCATTGATATCGCAATTGATGAGATCAAACCCGATCGTTTTAGGCCTCATGGGGTTCGGTATCGTTTTGCTTGGATAGAGAAGTACAATTGCCGCGTCCTTTTTGACAACCATCCCGGAAAAACAGATCACTGCCATATCGATGGAGTCGAAAAAGACTATGCATTTATATCGATTGAAAAACTTTATGATGATTTCTTAGCTGAAATCAGAAATCTCGGAGGCATTATATGAAAGTTAGAAAATTTAAGATTAAAGTTCAAAACAATGATCAATTCAAAGAAGACGTCATCAAAACATGGAAAGCTGCCGAGAAAAAGAAATTAAAGGATTCCGAATATGATCTCATTCTTTCCTTTCCTGACCTCTCTTGGTTACCAAAAATTTTTGGTGCCGAACGTGTTCGAATGATTCAGATGATTCGTGATCAAAAACCAGAGTCTATTTACCAACTCGCTAAACTCCTTGGCCGAGCACTTCCCAATGTTCACCGCGATGTTCATGAACTTGCAGAATATGGCGTTATTGAACTAAAGAAGATCAAGAAAAAAGGCCAAAAACGTGAATCGCTTCATCCAGAATACAACTGGGATGGATTTGATATTGCCGTATAGGGATTAAACGCTCACTCTTTATACTGTTTTGCTTCAAGCATAAGATAAAATGCGAATTGAAGCGCATTAATTTTCATCATTTGAAACCGACCGCCTTGGCCTGCGCCATTGTGACCCGCATTCATGTCCATTTCAAAGAGAATCAAATTCTGATCAGTTTTATTCGCTCTCAGTTTTGCAACCCACTTCACAGGTTCCCAATATTGCACTTGCGTATCGTGAAAGCCTGTCATCACTAAAAGATGAGGATAAGCGTGCTTACCCATATGATCGTAAGGAGACCGTCGCTTAATTTGGTTGTAGGCATGGCAAAGACAGGCTAAGGCCCATTTTTAAAAGTTAACCGCATCGACCGTATTAGCATCCAAAGGGACCACGTTTAATATTTTATCGCATTCATTAAAGTTTGCTTTGATCTCTGCTAATTCATTCGCTCTATACCAAGCTAGGAAAAAGGGTTCCCTCCCTGGATCGGGGTGAAGCGCAAAACCCTTGTAGTCACCCATGATACGGCGCAAATATTCAAACAAATAGTCGGTGAGGCTGTCTGTCGAAAGTCCATCATTAACCCTGTAATCGAGTTTCTCCAGAATTACTTGAAATGCTGAACTTTCTCTCGATATTTCTATTAGACTCTTTGCGACAGTTGTACGCTCTTTAAGTATTGCACTGACCACGGCATTGTTTGTTCCTAAATAAACTTGAAAGAGATGATTCGATCGATCTTCACCTCTGATGTTATCTAAGTCAAAACTCAAAGTAATATCAATATTCTTTCCGGTCTGCTTAATGCTTTTGGTATCAATTTGCTGAAGCTCGATGTTTGCCAAAGTTTCTTTTCCACGTCCTAAATCACCTGATATTAAATAGAACTTTGAAAATTTTAATAATACATCCGAGGGTAGTTGGTTCTCGCTGTTTAGGGTCGCTCCCCACGCGGGTTCAGCCCAAACCAAAAATTTCTTTTTTCGAATGCTACTCGGTGTTATTTCCCACACCCCTTTTATTTGACTATTTCGGAATTCACTTTCGTCGAACTCTGTAAATCCCACCTGATAATTTCGTAGCGCGGTTTTTAACCCTTTCGTAAGCTTTTTCTTTTGAAAAGTTAAAATGTCATTCTGATACTGGCGAAGTTTGGCTAAATTTTCTTCTGTTAGTTCGGTCTCTTTTAAAACCTTCATGGAATAGCCACTTCCATTCGTCAATTCGTTTAAAGTCTGATCATTTTTCAGATCCAATAAATAGGATCGAATAACACCTTCGGCGCCAAGTATTCCCGTTTTAGGATGAAAGGGATCGTCAGAGTGAACTAAAATCAATTCGGATGACACTTGTAATGAATAGGTGGTTTTTGCAAGATTTGGGTTAGCAAGAGGTGTGGTGAAATCGCCAAAACCAGGTATGAGTCGTAGATGCCCGGGGCGACCGGAAAAATAAAACTTTTTTTCAACTAAAGCGGGTTGCCGGTGATCACTGTACTCCCAAAGCCACTCCACTTTGCGCGACATTGATCGGTACACGGGAAGTACAGATCGTGGATAGAGCTCAAGAAATTTTTCTGTTGCAGACCTTAGACCTGGCAAACCCCTACCGAAGGTGGCACGTGCGTAATCAGAAAGGTTCCCTCCCGCAAAACAGTTTGGCGACTGGAGGGAGAAAAGAATAGAAACCCACAAGCCTGAAATAAAGTGGAAGGAAAATGAGCGCATAAAAAAATTCATTTAGATCCAAATCTCCTACCAAAACCTTTTGTACTGATGGTCACCGTCAGGTCTTTAGAAAACCAGTACTCACCGCTGTAATGGTCTCCGATTGAGGCCTATTTTTGCGAACTTTGCAATTAGGCGGACAGATTATGCAGTGGTTTTAGCAGCTCTAGTCAACTTTGTCTATGAGCATTTTGATTAGACTGAAGTAATTTATCCCGAATAGGTCAAAGACTGATCGGTACTCGTATCTACCTTGGCCCATCCCAACGAGGACTCGCTGAAAAAAATTGGCGTTCATGAAACCGAAAGCTTTCTCGCAATGAAAGAAACGAATATCATGGCATCACGGTTGAACGAGTCGATGAAATTCTTTCTGCACTCGGTGTGAGCATGAAGAGTTCGCTTGAAATGCCCGAGCAAGAAGGAAAGCAAAAAATGAAAGACTTTACTCCGACTCAAACCTTTAATTGAGATTTCACGACATTTCTTAAGTTTCGAAACCGCGCTTGCATAACGCAAGTGCTTTTCCTACACTAGGAAAAAAGGGGCCGCAAATAATTGAAATGATTCATTACGGGTCAAGTGCACCACTAGCGAACTCTTTAAAACAATCCGCTAATTGAAAAAGCTTTTCTTTTTTGTTCGAATCCATTTTTTTCACTAAATTGGCCATCATCGAGAGTCGTGGGTTTTTTGAAAAAAACTCGATATTTCGATCGATAAAACTCCAATAAAGTCCATCCCAAATATCACACCACTCCCCACGAGGATAGCCGCTCATCTTTAAAATATAGTTTGAACCTGAAATATAGGGCTTGGTTGCGAAAATACCTCCGTCGCTAAACTGCCCCATTCCGTAAACATTGGGTCCCATCACCCACTCATACGAATCTAAATACATTTCCATAAACCACTGATGTACCGAGTGGGGATGAAGCTCGGTAAGCAACATCACGTTACTTAAAATCATCAGCCGCTCAATATGATGATTATAACCCAATCGAAGAACTTTTTTAATGGCGTCATCGACGGGGGGAAGCCCAGTGGTGCCCTCCCTCCAACAGTTTTTCATTCTGCGCTGATGATTAAAAAAATTTGATTCCGATTGTTTTTTATAAAAGTTT
>CAIMNF010000193.1 GCA_903842755.1 Oligoflexia bacterium | reverse complement strand
GAAAGATCAATGCAAAGATTTAAAAACCTGCATTGCGGCTTATGCTCAGCTTTCGGGTGAACAGTACATTTATGAAGAACGGAATGTGAATAACGGGGTACTTGCGATTACCGAAAGTATTCCCTTTGTAAAAGAAGATGCGGAGCTCATTTTTACCAACATTTTACATCAGAACGGTTTAACGCGTTTAAAGGTCAAGGATGGAGTTTACTCGATTTATCGAATCAACGACGCAAAAGGAAAAGAAGTTCCCCTGATTACAAGTGATTTTAATCATGCGCCCGATGTTCCTCAGCACTACGATTTAGTGACCTTACAGTACCGCTTTGTTCATGCGTCCGGACACGTAGCTAAAAACGCCGAAAATTTAGTTCGGACCTATGCGGATATGGGCGCACGCGTTTACGGAGTGGACTTCCCGCCTACCCTGTACATTACGGACACGGCAAAAATCATGGCCAAGGTTTATTCGATGCTGAAAGACTTAGATGTAAAGCCCACTCCCGCGGTACTCGCAAGCGAAAAAGCGTGGGAAGCGGCCCATCTCAAAGCGCTTGCGAATGGCGACAGTCAACGTCCGAACGGAAATAAATCGGGTCAAAAAAACAAAGATGTGCACGATTCTGCCGAAGCAAATGGTTCGACTTCTAAAAAAGACGATAAAAAATAAAAACTGCCCCCCGACTGTGCTGATAAAATACAAAAAATTTAATAAAAACAGACAGATGGGGCAATTTTCTAGAAACGGGTCGGGCTACGAAGAGGCTAATCTACTGATTTACCGAGAAAAGACTTTAACTCCCACTTTAACTTCAGCACGGTGAGGGGGCAGTTTCAAAAGTTTGGCTGCGAGATATTCGTAACTCTCGGTTTTAAACTTTGATCAATATAAAGTTCATAGTCGGCGGACTGGCGACGAATATAGCTTTTAAAAAAGCGATAACTTTTGGAATTTGGGTCTAAAAACAAGTTCATCGAGTCTTTAAAAATATCCGACATGGTGATCCCCAGTTTGAGCCCCTCGCTAAAACCGGATTGAAACCGAAGGATCGCTTCTTGGTAGAGCTTAGGCAAGAAGGCTGCTTGCCGTGGATTCTTTATTAAGTATTCTTTAAACTTGTACAGGTCTAAAAGTTCAGTAGGAACAAATTCGTTCAGCATTTCCGGACTTCCCGTAAACGTTCCCGGGTAAAGGAGTTCTGTAAGGATTTTAATTTCCTTCCCATATCCCCATAATGTTTCTTGGATTGCAGTTGAAAGCGATCCGTTTACATCGGCTGGCAGTGCAAAACTTCTGGAGTTTAACAGTATTTTGAGCTTTGGAAAATAATTGTCTGCCGAAATGATTTTGTTGTGGTCTCGGAGTACCCCCCCATGGAGTTCGAGTACTGCTTCGAACAGGTGTGCAATGGATTGCCCTGCTTCCTCAACGTCTGGACTTAAAATTTTTTGGAGCTGCTCTGGCGGCACTGAACGCTTTGGAATTGCGCAAAATTCACGGATATTTCCATTTCGATTCAGAAAATGCTCGATCGCCTTGGCTTCTGGCTTAAACCGGGCCCAAACCGATTTTTTTGTGGGAAGCTCCATTATTCTTAAAACTTCGGTTTGGTTACGGCGGGTCCACTTCATGAGTTCCGGATCTTGCAAAAGATCGGTGTAATGTCCGATTAAATCATGCATGAAAAACCAGGGGGAATTCGCGACCGGTTGAATTCCATTCGCGATTGACTTGACCCAAGAAAGATCGCTCATTTGATTTATGTCAGATTCGACCACAAACTCGGGGCGAGGCCATCCTTGAACGAGCGGATTTTGAAAAATTCGCGCGTACTCGCCATCCCGTAATTTATAAAATGCAAGCCCAGGAAGAATCGTGTCTTGGGGAGTGAGTTTTCCTGAACGGATCAACTCAAGCACAGCCAAGGTCGCATTCGTATAGATGGTTTCAAAGTCGGGGGGGAATAAATTAACCTGAGGATCAATCCCGAGCTTTAAATAGGTGTTCAGTTCTTCTGGAGCATTTTTTAAATGCCGCTGAATTAGGCCCAAATCTTTGTAAAGAGTACCTAATTCCTTAGACTGAAGATTATGGAGAATCCAGCGGTAATCGTTCTCCAGGCGCGAAAGTCTTAAGGAACCCCCAGATTGCCATCGCTTTTGAAGGAGGACGCGAGTTTGCTCTTCCGAAAGGGATTGCGTTTCTGCAAGGAGTGCTTGTAGTCCAGTTTCAATTGAAACTACAGAACTGCCTTTTAAGCGATCATCACAATTAGGAGCCGCAAATGCCACGTCGCTTAGGGTGGTGAGCGGCGCGATCGATACAAGTACCTTAAGGATTCCAAAAGCGATTTTGATTTCTTGCAACCAAAACTGCTTTAATTTCATTCTTAGTGCGCTTTTGATTTTGCCAATTTCACTTGTTGGCGAGTGGATCTTTGAGAAACGATCACATCAAAAATTTCAAGTGCTTCGTAACGAAGATCATTTTCGTAAATAAAACGGTAAAAATTTTCAATATCTGGATGATGGCGGAAATTCTTGAGGGATCCCGCAGCGGCATCAGCGGTGGCCGACGCGGTTGCTGCAGCTAAGCCGCCATCGGAGGCTCCGGCAGCAGCAGCCGTTTGAAGCTCCAGTTCTTCTTCTTCCTCTTCATTGACGACCACTGCAATTTCTGTCTCGGTGACTTCAATTTTTGCCGACTTTTTATCTAACTTTTCGGTTTTTTCCGCTTTTTCAATCGAAAGTTTTACTTTGGGCTCCGCTTTCTTTGTTGATTTTGCAGGTGCAGCTTTTAATGCAGGGGCTTTTTTCTGGACGGGCTTTTGTTTTTTCATAGTTTTGGTTCCTCAGCTTTTTCTAATATTCCATAACGATGCAACTTATTATAGAGCGTTTTTATTGTAATTCCTAATGATTGTGCTGCTCGTGTCTTGTTTCCTTCGAAGTGGTTCAGACAACGCAAAATGTGGATCCGTTCTAAATCATCTAAGGTCATTTCAACCGGAGGAGCCGCATTGAGATTCATTTCAAGGCCTTGTTTGGCGTTTTTAATGGAGTGGGGGAGCTCGTTCAGTCCAATACTGGTTCCGCCGGATAGAATGCGGAGTCGCTCAACAATGTTTTGGAGTTCGCGAATATTACCCGGCCAAGAGTAAGACCGGAATGCGTCTAACGCCTCTGGAGTAAAAAGTTTCAGGGTTCCGGGTGAAAAGTATTCAACCAAAGCCGCAATGTCTTCTTTTCTTTCCCGGAGGGCGGGGGACTTAATGGAAATCGTGTTCAGTCGATAATAAAGGTCTTCCCGAAACTTGCTTAAGCGGACTTCGTTTTCCAAGTCGCGATTCGTAGCACTAATGATGCGCACATCGACGTGAATGGGTTCTTTGCCGCCGACGCGGTAAAAATCGCCTTCTTGTAAAAAGCGGAGTAGTTTGGCTTGGAGAGCAAGAGGCATTTCGCCAATTTCGTCTAAGAAAAGAGTCCCGCCATTTGCAATTTCCACGAGCCCTTTTTTAAGGACCGATGCTCCTGTAAATGAACCTTTTTCATGTCCAAAAAGTTCACTCTCCAACAAGCTTTCGGTGATCGCGCCACAATTGATGGCTACAAAGGGCGCTTCACTTCGTAAACTTAAGGCATGAAGTCGTCGCGCAACGAGTTCTTTTCCGGTTCCACTTTCGCCCAAAATCAGCACAGAAGCGGTGGTCGGGGCAACGCGATCGATCATTTGCAGGACGGCTTTTAGGCGTTCGCTTTGACCAATAAAATTCGGCAATTGATTGGAAAAACCGCGCGCGCGATTGACTGTATTTTTTAACGGTGACCCCAAAGTGAGACCCGGTAAATGGGGCGCTAAAATTCGTGCAAGCTCCTGAGCGGCCACTTCGACCATCAGTAATTCACTTTGCAGCCAGGTGTGATGAACTTTGGTGGACTCATGGGGAATATGGGTAGCCAGGAGTACTCCGACCACTTCGTTCTCAACAGTTTGAGGGTTTAAGCAAGGAACCATCAGGACCTGGTTAAATGTCTCTACTTGTGATTGCCGGGAGCGAATTGCCGTGTCTAGCGAGCGCGGATTAAAGAGGGGAAAGCCAGGGGCTGCAAAATATTGGTCGGGGGGAAGTTCTCCCGCCGGTGTGGCTTTAGCGATTGCAAATTTTGCGAAGGGCAGTTGCTGGTGTAAAAAACTTAGCGTCTCGGTAAACTCTTCCCCTTTCTTTACAGAGTAAGGGATTTCAGTAGAGAGCTTGCGGAGAATTTGGAGTGCTGACGTACTTCCCATAGTGACGCGTATGATACCTGAGGTGTGAAAAAATTGCAAGCAAATTTGATTGAATGAGTACGTTTTAGGGAATTATTTTAGGTTCGATGAAATTAGTTTAGTCGATTTTGCCAAGAAGGATTGGTTTTTTTAAAGTAGTCTGCATCCATGGTCCTGCAAAAGTGGATAAAT
>CAIMNF010000192.1 GCA_903842755.1 Oligoflexia bacterium | reverse complement strand
GAAAACAAAACTATTAATTATTGCGCTGCTTTTAACTACAGGAATTGCGAGCGAAACGCGAGCGAACGAAGCGGGGACTTGGCTAATTCGATCACGAGCACTGTATATTGCCCCGAGTGTAAGTACGACCAATGGAACTCCCGTTGACGTAAAAACTCAAGGAACGCCGGAGTTTGACTTTAGCTATTTTGTCGCTAAAAACGTTTCATTAGAGTTAATTTTGGGAATGGCAAGGCACCAGGTTAATTTATCGGGGAATTACTTGGGAACACTCAACGTACTTCCTCCTACCTTAAGTGCTCAGTATCACTTTCGAGATCTGCTCGGCACAGCGTTTGATCCCTACGCCGGCGTTGGCTTAAATGTCACGCTCTTTTTCAATTCGACTACCGCAATTGTTACTGAAAGTAGCCCAAGCTTCGGACCAAGCTTACAAATCGGTGCAGATATCCCAATTAAGGGGGATATCTTTATTAATGTAGATATTAAGAAGGTCTGGATGCAAACCAATTTGGATCTTGCCGGCACTAGCACCCAGCTGGACACCTTAAAAATTAATCCTTGGATTTATGGTGTCGGAATAGGATTTAAGATTTGATCTCAATGGCTTACTGTGGTGGCTTATTGTGGCTTATTCTTTGGTTTATTGCTTGCAGGGCCAGAATTTATATAAATTCTGGCTTTTTTATTTTTAAATGGTGGAGGTTAACGGACTCGAACCGATGACCCCCTGCTTGCAAAGCAGGTGCTCTACCAACTGAGCTAAACCCCCACTACGGGAATATTGAAACGCGTCATACCTGTATAGCGAAAGAATTTTTTAAAGGCAATTGAGAATTTTACTTTTGCGCATTATTCAGTAAATTAAATACATTCATGTGGTCAAAAAAAAAGTCTTGGAGCTTTTCAGCCCTCGGTCACTTTAGCTTTGTCGTGGGCCTGGTCTTTTTTCATCGTCTCCAGGTACAGACGGAGGCTCCTCCTGTTGAAATTTCGGCTATTCTGAACAGTACCAACCCTCCGAACAAGACACAAGAACACAAAGAAAAGCAACCTCCGCCCCAGAAAGCCCCCCGCGCCCCCGCTCCTCCCGTGGCCGTCACCAACCATTCCGCCCCCTCGACCACTACACCGCTGAGTCCTTCAGCAAGTTCAAAAGAAAGCACGAATTCTGCTTATGATGGCCCCATATCAGAGGAATATGAGGTCGGTGAGATGCCGGTCTTATTAAATGAAGTTCGCGTTCCATACCCTGCCGAAGCTAAAGCCAAAGGAATTTCGGGAAATGTGCTCTTTGATTTGGTGATCTCTCCTGAGGGAAAAGTGGCTGAGTCAAAAGTGATTTCATCTCCGGACCCATCTTTGTCCACTGCGGCAATGGCAGCAATCAAAGAGTTTAGGTTTAAACCAGCAAAAATGGCCGACAAACCTGTTGCAATCAGAATCAGGTACTCCTATCGTTTTATCTTAAAGTGAAAATTTTGCAGCGACCCGATGCTGTTTTCGTTCTGGGGATCATGTGCTTCTTCTATGAAGGAGTTTCATTTGCCTCCATCTTTGACGGAACGCTTTACGTTAAGGGCTCGCGGGACACGCTTCCCAATGCCACGCTTTACCTTCTACCCCAAAAGATTAAAATCACCACCGACGAAAAAGGCCATTTTTCTACGCCACCCTTGCCGGAGGGCGACTTTAAATGGGTAGCGAATATTTCGGGCTTTAACAAATTTGAACGGCAAGATCATTCCGTGGCCGGCGAAGAGATTTTGCAGCGAAAATTTTTTATTCAACAGAATGCAGATTTCGTTTACGAGACGACGATCACTTCAAAAGAAAACCAAGACACAGCACTCACGCAGCTTTCAACAAAAGAAGCGCAAGGAATGCCGGGCGCGGGACTTGACCCCGTGAAAGCAGTCCAAAATCTTCCCGGAATTAACCGGACACCTGGATTTGGTTCGCAAGTAATCATTCAAGGCTCAGCCCCCCAAGATACGAAATATTCGATCGATGGCCAGGAAATCCCCATCATTTTTCACTTTGCGGGGCTAAGTTCAGTGTTGATTCCCGAATTTTCGTCCAGCATCGATTATCTTGCTGCTGGATATCAGGCCAATTACGGACGAGCCATGGGCGGAGTCATTAATCTGAATACGATCGACCTAGAAAGTAAACGCACCAAGGGAATGGCTTTTGTAGATATTTTTAACTCAGGCGGAGCAGTCGAAGTCCCGCTCGATGATCATCAAAGCATTGCCGCAGGGGTACGGGCAAGCTATGTAGGAGAAGTTTTAAAAGCGGTGATTAAAAACGGGTTAACCGTTGCACCCAACTTCGATGACTTGACCGTTATTTATCAAAATCAAATCAGGAATGACCTTAAGCTAAAAATAGTTTCGATTGGTTCGATCGACACCTTAGGGTTTGTCATTAACGATGCAGGCAACTCGGACCCCGTGATTAATGGGTCTTTTTCGGAAAAAACGGGCTTCTTTAGAATCTTTCCTGAGCTTACCTGGACCCAATCCCAAGCCTCTAAAACCACCGCATCGCTGGGGATTGGACGGGACTTTGTGAATACTCAAATTGGAAGCGATTATTTTAACTTAAGATCTTCCGTGATTGGTTACCGAGCGGATCAGGAAGTGCACTTGAATTCGCTTTGGAAATTAAACGTGGGCGCTGACGGATCCTTTCGATGGAGCGATGTTCAGTTTCAGCTTCCTGAATTTATCTCTCAAGGTGGCGTAACAGATCCGCTTGCAACGACGCAAACGAAAACCGCGAGCATTTTAGGGGCCCCAGAACATATTGTTGGGTTGTATTGGAGCAATCAACTTAAGCTCTCGGAGAACTCACCGTGGACACTTTATCCTGGCCTCCGTTTTGATGATTATACAATGATCCACGATGCTTCACTTTCGCCACGATTAAGTATTCGATACCAATACACGCCTACCCTAGCATTTATTACAGCGGGAGGTCTTTATACAGAACCACCTGAACCCCAGTACTATTCCCCCTCCTATGGAAATCCGAACCTCAAACATTCGACCGCATACCATTTGACCATCAAAGCGGAGAAAGATTTGTCAGAATCGGTTTCAAAGGGATCATCCCTTTATTCGGGTGTATTTGCTCGATGGTTTAATCACTTAGTCATTTCTGATCCAACGGTCATTTGGTCGAACGGCGGATCCGGGCGTGCCATTGGGTTTGAAAATAGTTTCACCTATAAATTTAGTCCGTGGTCGATTTATTTGGCCTATACGCTTTCCCGAAGTATAAGATGGGATGCCAATCACGCCGAATATTTGTATCAGTATGACCAACCTCAGCTTTTAACGATCATTGGATCGGTGGATTTACCGCGAAACTGGAAAATATCTTCGCGCTTTAGGTACGTTTCGGGCACCTTATCGACTATTCCTGTTGGTTCAGCTCTGGATACAGATCACGACGTTTACATTCCAATCAATGGAGCGCTTTATCAAAATCGGCTGGATCCGTTCATCATGCTGGACTTACGCCTGGACAAAAAATGGGTTTATGATGTGTGGACGCTTTCAATGTACATTGATATTCAAAACATTCTGAACCGGCAAAATCCTGAGGGAATTCAGTTCGGCTATAACTATCAAACCAATCAAACCATTCCTGGAATTCCAATTTTACCGACCGTGGGATTAAAGGGGGAATTCTAAATGGATCACTTAAAAACGTTACTCTTTGTTGCGTTACTTTCCCAAGTTGGCTGCACTTCAAAATCTCTGCCCGAATACCGAGTGCTCCAATCCTTGCGGGTGATTAGTCTGCATATAGATTCGCCCGAAATTAATTACGATGGAACAACGTTTACGCCGAGTACGCTCAGCCTGACCCCACTCATTAGTGACCTGTATGGAAGTGGCCGAAGCCTGTCGTACAGTTTACAGTGGTGCCTTGATCCAGGGATTAGCTTAGGAGCAACGCCCCAGTGCACGGGGAATCCGACGTTAACTCAAGTGGCAACCGGACAAACCGTTTCTACCACGGCGACGTTTGCAAGCCCAAATTATACAGGCTACCTGAGCTCGATTTCGGTTAATCTTTCCGCGGCCTCGACGACGGCCTTTTCTTTAATTTCAGAAAAATTTTTAAACAGCTCGCTTCCGGAACAATACGATGGGCTTGCCCTAATTTTAGTATTTAATGTTTATGTTACTGGAAGTCCCTCTATTGGCGACACCGCATTTAAGCGCGTCGTGTTCTCGACCACTGCAAAAACTAAAAATGCTAATCCGACTGGACTCGTGGTTCAGGACGGAACAGGAACAACGATTTCAGATCTCGTAAATGGAGCTGGGTATTTAGCGTATTTGCCAACCACCGCGGCGGAAACCTATTCATGGATGGATTCGTTAGGAAACTTAAGTAGCCTTACCGAAACTCTTGTTTCGACCTGGTTTTTAACGGGTCCTGAAGACCCTACTTGCGCAAATGACACCTCGTGCACAACCGATGGCCTGTTTGGTGCGACCCGAACAAACTATGGAAGCTATAACTATTTCACTGCGCCAAACACGATACCGACGAATCGCGGCCGGGTTCTAGTCGTCGTTACCCGGGACAATCGAGGCGGAAACACCAGTGCCCGTTATGTTTTTGGCACAGGCCCATAATTGTTGACGCTTCAATATTCTTTCCCTTACCGCAAACTTCCACCACACAAAAACTATAGAAAAAGTTGATTTTTAGTTGAGATTTTCTATAATTATTAAATAACCATTTCCAAGAAAGGAAACGATCAAAATGAGACGCGTGTTGTTGTTTACTATTTTTTCAATGCCCTTATTGCTCAGCACCTTTGCCCATGCAGAGGAATATATCGAACCCGGCCGTTATGGAGTTCAACTTTCGGTAACGGAAGATACCGTTTTTGCGGGACTTGCCTATAAATCAGACAAGTTAGATTTTCTGTTGAACTTTAGCGGCCATTCTTATGCTGGAGAAAACCAACCGTATTCTTATCCGGTGAACTCAAAAATCGGATATCGAATTAACCTGGGCGACTACAATTACTTTGCGGTCGGTGCTCGGGTGAACTTTGTTTTATTCGGAAAAGATTACGGAAATGGGGCTGCGAACCAACTTGCTGCCTCTAATCCTCCAAATGCCACGGCAGTTGATTTATTTGGAATGGGTCGGTATGGAAGTTATATTTCTCTTCAACGCCATTTTCCACACTCGCACATTTACCTTGAGCTCAACATGATGCCTTTCGCTTATCAATTGAATATCTTGAACGTGGGAGGCGCCCGCCAAGTTAACCATGATTGGAGATATTTTGAATCAGGGGAAGTGGGTATTGCTTACCTTTTCGGAACATCTGGCGACGATTTAAAGCATTAGCAGTAATTGTTGCGGAGTTTAATAAGTTGAATCAAAAGGACTTAGCGAGCAGCTAGGTCCTTTTACTTTTTTGGAATCAGACCCGATCAACCTTGCCGAACGCGATGCCATTTCTTATACTTAACTCTATGAGCGTTAAAAAATTTACCCTCGATAACTTCAAAAGCGGCTTTCTGATGGACGAAGAACTGATGGCCGGCATTTCCGAATCCGTTGAAAATAAGGGCCAATTTACCGCCTATGTGATCCGTCACACCACGGGAGAAACACTTGGGGCACAAGAATTTTCGGATCCGTTTGAGGCAATTCGAACTTTAAATGACATCCCAAGACTATGGACATTTGAGAAAGTTTCCAAATGTGGAAGCGGCAATTGCGGAAATGGGCAATGCGGGAAAGAGGGCGGTGGGTGCAAGAAAAAAACGACCGAGCCCTGCGCCACAGGTTCCTGCTAAGAATCAAGACCCGCGATAATTCGATCTACACAGACTAAGTAGCGAAGTAAGTTTCTGCGATACTGCGTTCCAGACAAATAAAAAAGAGCCGTAAACAACAGCAACGAGAAGAACTGGTAGCTCCATTGCGCAAATTGTTCCACCCAGCCTCGGACCATAGCCTGGGCCCCTACGGCCCGCACCATATCGCTATTTCCCCCAAGATCTAAAAATTGAAACATTAAAAACAAAACAGCTCCGGTCAGAATCGTCATATATTTATTTTGATCTCTCATCCGGTCAAGCTCGTGCTTAAGGTGGAAGCTCACGAGCGTCCATTCGTTTTTACCAAAGCGCAGGTCTGCGTTCATTTGAAGAGACGTTTTCTCGCGCCATTCCACTTCGCGCTGGCTATCTTCCACGAGCGCAACGAATCCGCCTTTTTTAAAAACGCGAGGCAAATCTCGAAGAGTCGGCCAGAGCGAGATCAACACATAGACCAAGGGCGGAAAAAAGATAATGTCATCTGTATAACGGTCAATGTTAAATTGGAAAAATTTCCGGTTCAAAAAAGCAATTAAAGTCAAAAAAATGGGTAAAATAAGGCACCACACGGCCACACTTAGAATTTTGCGATTCGTAATCGCCCGATCCCGATTCACATCCAACTTAATCCAACTTGAAAACTGTTCGTAGATTTGGGGAATTGCATTTACCATTTAATGACCTCCTCACGAAACCTTAAAATCTGCCTTGCTTTACCGGTGTGCTCATCCACATCGACGACGACGGCACCGTATCCGCCTGGTCCTTCTGCAGGCTCAAAACGGGACGGCATTTTTGAAATAAATTTTTTAATGGAAACCTCTTTTTTTACCCCAATCACGGAATCAAAACATCCGGTCATTCCAACATCGGTGATTGCGGCTGTTCCTCCGGGTAGGATTCGTTCATCTGCGGTCTGCACATGCGAATGGGTGCCTAAAACGGCCGAAACCTGTCCTTCAACAAAATAGGTAAACGCCTGTTTTTCGGAACTTGCTTCTGCGTGGAAATCGACCAAGATGTTTTTTATCCCTAAACTAGCTAATTTTTGAATTTCTCGTCTTCCCGCATGAAAGGGGCAATCGAGCGGATCCATAAACACCCGGCCCATCAGGAGCACCACACCCAGTCTAACCCCTGGCCTATTTTTTGAGCTCACCACCGCTACGCCCTTACCCGGCACTAAGTCCAAATCCGTTTGCGGATAGTTCGCGGGCCTGAGGATTCGGTCATTCCGCTTAAAAAGTTCGATCGATTCCTGTTGATCCCACGCATGATTTCCAGTGGTAATCACGTCGACACCGACCTCAAAAAGCTCGGTCGCAATCGCTGCAGTAATCCCTTTTCCATGGGCTGCGTTTTCTGCGTTGACCACAATAAAATCAGGACTGTGTTCGGCACTCAATTTATAAATCGCCATCTTGAGTGCCTGACGTCCAGGCTTTCCGAACACGTCTCCAAAAAATAGAATTTTCATCGTTTTAGGTTACCGTGATTTTTCCAATTCCTAAAGGACGGAGTCTCGATCCACTCTTGATCCGTTAGAATTGCATCGATCGTCTCGTCCCAGGTGTCCTCGGGAATAGATTCGATCAGTTGTTCGTGAAACCCGACTCCAATCCTTAACGCAGATGGAACGGACTTTAAGTACCGGTCATAGAACCCCTTCCCACGACCGAGTCGACTACCCCTGCGACTAAAACCCAGTCCAGGAACAAGAATAACTCCAATTTGAGCCGGATCGACCAGGTCTTGAGTGGGGAGAGGTTGATAAATTTCAACCCCGGATTGCGGGCTATACGCTTCCCACTGGCCAGGAAGGTCTCGTCTTGAGAGCCTCGCCTCCATTGTTCTTGTTTCCCAGTCTACGATTCTCACGTATGCAACTTGGAGCGGTCCATTTTCTACGTTAATCTGTGGCTCGGTCCCAAGAGGCGAGAAGCTAACGATCACCTTGTTTTTTAAACGTTGGGCAAAAGGGGTCATAAAGTTCTCTTCAAAAAGATTCTGTATTGCTTGAGATTGTTTGATGAGTAACTCAAAGGAACTATTATTTAACTGATGTTGAAGCAACTTCCGTAGTGATTTCTTGGAGTCGAAAACCAATTAGATTGCTCTGCTTTCGGTTTGATCGGCTAAAGTCGTCAGGAGCGTAGTGCACCGCATGTCAAGCTCGTGTCGATATTGGTCCATCGCCGCGCGATCTTTTATGAGATCCCCTGCCATCTCCAAAAGTGCAAGAACCGCAACTTGATGAGGGGAAAGATTTTCCGTTCGTTCGGCTAGCGCCGCTACTTTTTTTTCCACAAGCTCAATCGCCTTTAAGGCAAGATCGGCTTCAGCTTGAGTTTGCATGACAATTTTTTGACCTAACACTTGGAACTCTTTTGCGCGGTAGTGACTCATCCCCATATGGACTCCCTTGATATAAGTATAATCGGTGAACCATTAAAATCTAGGCAAAAATTGCTCATTGTATGCAAACCCTAGCCCTGAGACACTGGACGGAGGGAGGTACCAGTGGCAACATCAAGATCCGTTTCTGGACCGGATGAAATCCGTTACCAAAGTTACCTCACCCAGCTAGAGCGCGAACAAGAATCCACCATTCAAGAAAAACAAGAGGAATACAAAGAAAAGCTCAATCGCATTCTGGAACGCCAAAAGCAACAAGCGGATCAACTTGAAAAGGATTATTCCGTCAAAATCTCTGAAGAGGCCGAGGCCCTGGAACAAAAACTAAGCGCAGTCCGAGAGCGAAATAACCAAATGGTGGCCCAAGAGCAAGATGCAGGAGAGAAAGAGGCCCAAAAGACGCGCTCACTCTACGATGCAAAAGTTGAACAAGAGAAAAAAAACGGTGAGATCCAAATCACCAAACTTCAAAATTATTACAAACAAGCAAGCGATGACCTCAGTAAAAAGTATCAGCAGGAACGCACCAAAATGGAAAGGACCCCTAAAGCATGAACTCAAAAGAACAGATCAATCCTCGAACAGAACCGCAACTTAAGCCCGCATCCGATGGAATCAAAATCAACGGCTATGAGCAAGTGATTGAAATGCTTAGTTTCGCGGATCCCGCGTTTAGGGAGTCTTTGTTAAAAAGAATCGCACAGCGGGACCCTCAGCTCGCGACCAATTTGCGTCGCGTATTTAAAAAATAATTTAGCGCTTAATTAATCGCAAATGCGGATTGCTTTGAATTTGAGTGAGTATGCTCTTTTTTAACTGCAAACTTCCTTTAAACCACCGAGTAGAAAGAGCCGCAAATTGATCCCGCGATGCTTTCAGGGATGGGGAAATCCTCGTTCCCAAATCGTCGCAATGAGCAGCCCCATCGATCGTGGTCAAAACCAAACCTGGATTGGATGTAGGCCCCGGATTCGCTTTGGTTACTGAGAGGTTTGACCAGGGATCGTTCGAGCCATTGGTGAACAGAATTTGTGAAACGCTTCGATTGAATAAATTTTGATAAAATTTTTGATTTGTTGCCCGATCATTCACTGGCTGGTCAATTCCAAAAAGTCTTTTACAAACTTGATTATGGTAATCTAAGGAAATGCGCTGAGATCGGGACGATTCTTCGGCATGAGGATTTGCGACTTGATAAAAACCAAACTCGGTGCAGGACTGGTACATCCACGAGCGCATTCCTGCAAAGCCAAGATAATCATTCCAATCCAAACTCATGGCTCCCTGGAAGGAATCCTGGAAAGCGGTAAGACCAAAGCCTTGAAATATTTTAACTCCAATATCTGCGTAAGCGCGAGTTGCAGCTAGAATTGAAGTACTTTGATTTGCAGTCTCCGGCAGCGGGGTCGCTCCTGTAATTTGATCACAAAAGGGTTTCTGGTAACCATATTGGACGGCTGTTGCTGCCATATCTGCGATGACGTACAGAAAGTCAACGT
>CAIMNF010000191.1 GCA_903842755.1 Oligoflexia bacterium | reverse complement strand
GATATGCACAAAGAGGGCGCCGCTTATCGCTCAATGATGAACTGTTTTGCGATTGCCGTTAGTTTAGGATTGCAATATGGAGTTCCGCTGAAGGAGTTTGTTGATAAATTTACGTTCACTCGTTTTGAACCGAGTGGCCCGGTGACCGGTCATCCGAACGTGAAACTAGCCACCTCCATCGTGGATTATATTTTTAGAGTGTTGGGCTTGGAATATTTGGGACGTACGGATTTTCTTCAAGTCAAGCCGCCCGTGGATCTTACCGCAGAAAAGGGCGCAGTCGCCGAAGTTTATCCCAAAGACCCCGCCGGCTCCATTAAGGGAGGCGTTCCTTTGCCGGGAATGGAGTATCAATTGAGCATGCCGTTTGGCGATTCTGGGGGAACTCAAGCTTCCGATCCTGTCTCGGGACAATTGGCAGAAATGATGGGAGATGCCCCTCCGTGCGACTCTTGCGGCCATACGACGGTTCGAAATGGCGCCTGCTATCGCTGTTTAAATTGCGGGAATTCTATGGGGTGCTCGTAGGCGTTTTTCGGGTATTATCCACGATATGGTAATGGACCTGGTCTAAATCAAAACTAATTTCCGAAGCATGGAGCCCGAGTTCGGGCTCCTGCTTTGTTTCGGTGAGGCAATCCGTTGTGTACTCCTTGGGCAAGTAAAGGCCATCTCCCACCAGTGGAAATCCAAAAGCATTTAAGTGGACGCGGATTTGATGGGTCACGCCGGTAATAATTTGAACCTTAAATTCGGTGATGGCAGGAAATTGACGAATCTCCAGAATAATCGTTTTCGCCGGAAGCGGTTTTCCACGAAAGGATTGTTTTTGATGCGGCAAAATAACCACCATCTTTTTTTTGTTTTTGGGATGGTGCGCGAGTGGGTATTGAATCGTAAAAGGAAGTGTTTTGAATTCTGGCGGTAGTTTTCCAGCGCGAATTTTGGACCAGGCTTTATAAAGTTTTGTGATCTTTTTTTGCTGAAACAAAAGCCTGATTTGATCAAAAACGATTTTGGTTTTTGCAAAAAGCAGAATTCCAGTGGTTCCGCGGTCCAGCCGGTGAAGGATTGAAAGTTCCCCGAGCTCCGGTCTTTCCTTTTTCAGCAAGGACTCGACCGTGATTTGTTCCGGATCGGAAAGCGTATGCGAGGGGATCCCTGCAGGCTTGCTGATGGCAATGATCGAAGAATCTTCAAAAAGGATTCGAAGGGATGTCATGTGCGGAGAATAGCATTTCTTTTGTTGATTGTTTTACTAAATTCATTAACCTAAGAGTATATGCAGATTAATTCATTTGGACCTCGGATCCTGGTGATTTTGCTTGTGGTGATTTTACAAAGTTGGGCAAAGCCAACTTTAGCAGCGGATCAAACGACCACTCTTCCACTCGATGGAACCGGACAGCAAACCAAAAAGGGTTCGAACGGCGTCAGCTATCCGGTCAATGAGGTCGAAGTGGGCACTGAAAATTCGGACAAAAGAAAAAGTGCCAAAGCAGAACAGGACTGGTCCTCTTACTTGGGGGCGGTGGAAGTTGGGGGACAATACCCGATGCTTCTCGGGTTAATGTCGCAAGAATTGTTTCCTAGTTACGGGTTCCATGTGGCAGTTCAACTGAATTTGCTTCGCCAGTTCAAAACGGGTTTGTTTGTTGGGTTTCAAAATTTCACTGTTCCAGGCGATAACACCGCAAGTTTTCAATTAATGCCCGTCTTGTTGAAGTGTGGAGTGGAAGGCCAAACGGGAGTCGAGTGGATTCATTCAGTGACGAACGTCGGTGTTGGCATGGCGTTCGGTTGGTTGAATACGCAGGCGTCGGCTTCATGGCATGTGAATGCTTATTTTTCTGCGCAGGTTGAGCCTGGGCTTGAGTTTTTAATTTCGGATCAGTTCCGTTTCGTGGCGCATATTCCGGTCACGTATATCGTTGGCTCTACGTCGATGGGGTATTTGGGGTATGACGGTGGGCTGAAATTTGTTTTTTAGCGTGGGGGAACGATGAAAAAAAGATTCAACAAAATTCGCAATCATTTCTTAGGAATAAGTGGAACTTGGCTAGGAATCCTTTGTTTATCCCTAACAATCTCCGGATGTGGCTCTTCTAGCACAGATCCCTTAACGGTTTTAGGAAGCGCACCATTTCCTCAGTTGAACTCCATCACCTCGGGAAACACCTATAACACTTTGTATTCGGCCTATACTCAAGCGAACCCCTACTGGACGTTTGCGACGGGAGTCTGGACAAGCATCAATTATTTAGCACCGGCGAACGGGGTGGTGAGCCAAGTGGGGGCGGCGTCGAGTGGCGGAAATTATGTAGTGATGCTTCATTCTGGCCGGCTTGCAACGAAGTTAGTTGGACTAAGCTTAGTGCAAGTTCGTTCGGGTGATACGGTCACGGCCGGTCAAACCATTGGAGAGTTTACGAGCTTGTATGGCGTTCAATTTTATGTTTTAGTGGACGGAGCGCCAGTATGCCCATTGTCCTATCTAAGTCCAGCGTTTAGACAAACGCTGGTTGGGTTTTTTGGTGCGACTCAACCTTGCACTAATTAGTAAATAGAAAATACGGAATTATAAAACATGAATCAATCTTTAAAAGGTAAACGTGCCCTGATTTTAGGTCTTGCCAATGAACGCTCCATCGCTTGGGGGATTGCTCAGGCGCTTCATGCGGAAGGCGTAAAGCTTGCGTTTAATTACTTGGGCGAGGCCTTGGAAAAACGTGTGCGCCCCCTTGCGGAAAGCTTAGGGGCGGAAATCATTGCTCCGTGTGATGTTTCCCAAGACGATCAAATTAAATCTATTTTCTCTCAAGTCAAAGAAAAGTGGGGCGGGCTGGATATTTTGATTCACTCGGTGGCGTTTGCAAATAAAGACGATTTGGCAGGGCGTTTTGTGGACGTGAGCCGTGACGGCTTTAAACTTGCGTTGGATATTAGTGCTTATTCTTTAGTGGCGACCGCCCGAGAGGCCGAAAAATTGATGCCTGCGTATGACGAACAAACGCGCAAAGGGGGCGGCACGGTCTTGACCCTCACGTATTACGGCAGCGAAAAAGTGATGCCCGGGTATGGAGTGATGGGAATTGCCAAAGCGGCCTTAGAGGCGAGCGTCCGGTATTTGGCCCATGATTTGGGACCGAAAAAAATTAGAGTTCATTCGCTTTCTGCCGGGCCAATTAAAACGTTAGCGGCAGCGGGCGGCGTTTCGAATTTCCGTGACTTCTTAAAAACAGTGGAAGAAAAAGCACCCTTGCATGAAAATGTTTCTCCGGAAGATGTTGGGGCGTTGGCTGCTTTTTTATGCAGCGATCCCGCGCGGCACATGACAGGGAACCTCCTGTATGTAGATTCCGGGTATAACATTATGGGCGCTTAATGATCAGTTTAATTCGGGCCTATCGGAAGTATGATCCGGCTACGCATCGGATGTCTCGGATAGAGCTCTTATTAGAGGTTGTTTTTCTTTATCCTGGGGTTAAAGCGTTAGTCCTGCATCGGATTGCTCATTTCTTACATCAATTGCGTGTGCCTTTTTTCCCTCGGCTTGTAGGTGAGTTTTCGCGGTTTCTTACCGGTATTGAAATTCACCCGGGCGCCAAGATCGGAAAGAACTTAATTATTGATCACGGAATCGGAGTGGTTATTGGGGAGACCGCTGAAATCGGGGATGACTGTTTGATTTATCATGGAGTAACGTTGGGGGGAGTCCATTTGAACCCGGTGAAGCGGCATCCGACCATTGGAAATAATGTAGTGATCGGTGCTGGTGCAAAAGTGTTAGGGAATATCGTCATTGGTGATTATTGTAGAATTGGAGCCAATTCCGTCGTAATCAAAGACACGCCCTCGTATTCGACGGTGACCGGAATTCCGGCTAAAATTATGTCCCAAAAAGGGGTCGCGCCCGGGGACGAATTAAAGCATGATCAGATTGAATAAACCTTAAAGCGCCGCCAAGCGAGTCCAGCAAGCGTTGCACCCACAACTCCGCCAGCAATCACGTCGCTAGGAAAGTGTCTGCCGCCCCATACTCTTAAAATTCCGGTCGTTACGGTTGCCCCGACGGAAAAAAATAAAGCTGCCCGTTTAAACCGCTGTGGAGCTAAAAAGTACAGCGCTGTAGTAGCCAATGCTACAAAACTGGTGTGGCCAGAGTAAAAGGACGTATATTGGTCTGCATTCAAACCTTCTACGGACGGATTCACATAAACCAATGGTCGGGGACGTTGAATCCATGCACGGGTGACCTCCAACAGCGCGGCATTGATTAGCGTCGTGGATAAGATAAAAAAAAATGAGTTGAGCGCTTGGATGCGTTTGCGGGTTAAAATCCAGGGCATCAGGAGCGCAATTGTACCCACTGTGTTTTGGAGAACGTTGCTCCAAAAGTCTGCAGTAATATTCCCTAAGCGAAAGGTGATTTGATCAATGTGGTTCATTGTTTGAACTAAACATGGGGTAGGGGTTACTGCGCAGTAGCGACTATAAAGGTACGGGCGTAACAAAAATAACCCACCCCAAATTCCGACCGGCAGAACGAGGTACAGAAGAACGTTGCGAAGTTGAAGAAATAATACGGGATGGTCAGGCACAGGGGGGGGGGTTGACCCGATTTGATTGAGCATTTCTCTTGCCAGAGTACCATAAGCCCTTTATCGTGTGTAGAAACTAAATGAAGAGTATTTGATAGAAGGGTATCAACGCATGTGGAATTTAAAAGTAGGACAAGCGGCGCCAGAATTTAAAGCGCCCGCTTATGTAGCAGGACAGTTTAAAGAAGTTTCCCTGAAGGATTACAAAGGAAAATGGGTATGTTTGTTTTTTTACCCGCTCGATTTCACCTTTGTTTGTCCAACCGAAATCCGTGGGTTCGCGCAAGCCGAGAAGTCTTTTTTAGAGGCAAACTGCCAAATTATTGCGGCCTCGACCGATAGTCAGCATTCGCATAAAGCTTGGTTTGAAAAGGACCTGCCTGAAGTAAAGTTTCCGGTTCTTGCGGATACCAATCATTCCGTATCACGAAATTACGGAGTTCTTTTAGAAGACAGCGGAATTGCCCTTCGCGGTACTTTTTTGATTGATCCAAATGGGATTCTTCAACACATGAGCGTGAATGCTCTGGGGGTAGGTCGTTCGGTCGATGAGACGTTAAGAACAGTTCAAGCCCTTCAAACTGGCGAACTTTGCCCTGTAAACTGGAAGCCTGGACAATCCACTCTTTCAAAGAAATAACTTAAATTAAAAGGAATTATTTATGACAACGACTACAGAAAAATCGACGAAAACAGAAAAAGCTCCTGCCAAATTAGGCAGAAAGACTCTTCGTAAATTGGGCCGTGACAAACGTTCCGTCAAGCTTCACGCGGACAAAGAATTTGCGAAAACTTATTTTGCTGCAAAATCAAAACGCGCTGCCGACAAAAAAGTAGGCTTCCGAAAGAAAAAAAGTAAAAAAGCATAATTTAAATTGAGTTCGTGATGGAACGAATTCACAAAATTATCGCCCAAGCCGGGGTCATGAGTCGACGGAAAGCCGAAGAGGCGATCCTTCAAGGCCGTGTCACACTCAACGGAGTCGTGGTCCAAAAGCTTGGAAAGAGCGCGGACATTGACCCGCCCGTCAGTGATCAAATTCGTGTGGATGGGCTATTGATTCAGCGGCGATCCATTAAGAAAACCTTTATCTTTTACAAACCCAGAGGTGTCGTGACCACAAAGTTTGATCCGCAAGGGCGGCAGACCGTCATGGATTTTTTTAAAGACGAGCCCGAATTGAATCCGATCGGCCGCTTGGATTTTGAATCGGAAGGTTTGCTCTTGCTTTCCCATGATGGCGACCTTGCACTGACGCTCACTCATCCTCGGTATGGGACTAAAAAAGTATACGAGGTTGAGGTTCTGGGGTCAGTCCCGGAACATTTTTTTACGACGGTGATCACCGAAGTTCCACTCGAAGACGGCCCTGGGCATTTTGACCGAATAGACCTGTTAGACCCAATCGAGGCAATAGACCAGATGAATGCGAATTTCGAGAAAAGGCCTTTTTTCGCAAATCAGCCGGCCACCCGCCGCGACAGCCAATGCTTTAAAGTTACCGTCAGCGAAGGCCGAAATCGCTTTGTAAGACGCGTTTTTGCGCACTTTGGGTTGCAAGTGGTCCGATTGAAGCGGATACAAATGGGGGATTATCACTTGGATGACTTAAAGCCAGGCGAAAGGCGCTTAGTTCAGAATGTCTAATACCTTAGATGAACTTAGGGAAAGAATTACGGAATGCCAGCGGTGCCCGCGTCTCAGAAATCATTGTCAAATCATTGCAGCAGAAAAAAGAAGGCAGTTTAGCCACGAGACGTATTGGGGAAAGCCAGTCTCAGGGTGGGGCGATGCGGAGGCGGAATTATTGGTGGTGGGACTCGCTCCCGCTGCCCACGGGGCGAACCGCACGGGGAGAATGTTTACGGGGGATCAATCGGGTGTTTGGTTGTATCGGGCATTGTATAAGGCTGGATTTGCGTCGCAGGCCGAAAGTACCAGCGTCGACGATGGACTGAAGCTATATAACTGCTACGTTACTGCGGTGGTGAAGTGTGCGCCTCCTGATAATAAACCGACGCGAGAGGAGACTGTTGCATGTTCCGAATATTTGGCCCTGGAATTAAGCAATTTAAAGAAAGTTCGTACGTATTTGTGTTTAGGGCAATTTGCCCTTCAGGGGCTTTGGCGACAATTAAAGCCAGAAATTAAGCCATTTCTTGCGCTTCCTAAATTCAAGCACGGGGATCAGATTCGATTGTTAGATGGGCGCCAAATCTTGATGTCTTATCACCCCAGTCAACAAAACACTTTTACAAAAAAATTAACCGAGCCCATGTTTGACTCTATTTTTGAAAAACTAAAAGAGTTGAGTTTTAGTCCTTAACCGGTTATACCGCGTAAATGAAGAAAATTTCAGGCGTTCGAATGGTGAGCCGGTGCTGTAGACGTCCGTGGCGCCGGGCTCGGACTGCTGCTGGGCGATGCAGCCGAGCTGGAGGGCCACCACGTAGCACCTGAGGACGGCAGCTGCGGTGGCAGCTATGGGACTGGTCCAGGTGCCGCTGCGGATGGAGTGGGCGAGATTTACGATCTCGCGGGCCAGGTCCTCGCAGTCGCCGCCCTGCGCATCGCCGGCGAAGCAGGCGCGCACGTTCGCGTTGAATCGCTCTGTGACGGTCCGCTTGGAGGACTGGTAGGCGGCGCCGCGCACGTTCGCGTCGTCCGTGTCCTCCAGGTAGGAAATGGCGTTGGGCTGCAGCTGCAGCGCCTCCGCTACGAGGATGGCGAAGCGAACGCTGTTTTCGGCGGGCGCGCGACCGGCCGG
>CAIMNF010000190.1 GCA_903842755.1 Oligoflexia bacterium | reverse complement strand
GACTCATGATTTTCGACTTGTTCTTGCGGTGGTGAAGAGACCATCGGCCCTTTGCCTGCTTTGAGCTTAAAACAATATGAATGGGGGCTAGAGGAGTAAAGGGACGCATGGACTTCCGATGGCCTAGGGAAGGCGTTCCCCCATGGCGGGTACGCGGGAGAAGGGCATCCCTCATTTTTCGCTTTTGAGGCGATCCTACGGGTAAAAGGTCATCCAAACGCCGTTGAGCTGTAGTTTGAGATTGGGATGATTCCTTTGGGTTTTGCGCTGACATGTTTTAAGATTACTGGAAATTTTATAATGGGGCAATGTCATATTTACGAATTTTTTAGGGCCTTGCTTGCGGGGTGGGCATTGTGTCAAGATAAGGGGATTCATGAAACCCTTACGGTTCGTTCTCGAAAAACAAGTGCAAGATGCTCAAGGTGTGCGCCGGTCCCGGGCGGGGCGCATTTATTTACAGAATGAGCAAGGAGGGGAGTTCGAGATTTTGACACCCACGTTTATGCCCGTGGGCACACAAGGCACCGTAAAGGCAATTGCCCCGCAAGAGCTGACCCAAATGCAAGCCCAGATCATTCTGGGGAATACGTATCATCTATACCTCAGGCCTGGACATGAGCGAATTGAGCGGTTAGGTGGACTTCAAAAATTCATGAATTGGAATGGCCCCATATTAACCGATAGCGGGGGGTTCCAAGTGTTCTCGCTCGCCGGTCTCAATAAAATTACCGATAAAGGTGTGACGTTCCAATCACACTTGGATGGATCGAAACACGAGTTTACGCCAGAGCTTAGCATGAAGATTCAACGGGCCCTGGGATCCAACATTGTGATGGCGTTTGACCAATGCCCGCCGTTTCCTGCCACCGAAAAAATGCTTGGCGATGCCATGAGTAGAACGTACGAGTGGGCGAAACGAGGCTTAAGAGTAGAACTGAAGCCCCATCAGGCCCGGTTTGGAATTTTTCAAGGGGGCTTAGATGTTCAAGCGCGGCGGCGCTCGATCGATCAGATCTTGTCCATCGAGGAGATTCCGGACCAAGTCAATGGTGCAAGCTTTGATGGATATGCGTTGGGTGGCTTTGCGATAGGTGAGCCTATGGATATGATGCACCAAGTAGTGCGGCATGTGGCGCCATGGATGCCAGAGACCAAGCCTCGCTACCTGATGGGAGTTGGGCGGCCTGAGGACTTAATTGAGTCCGTTCGTTCGGGAATCGACATATTTGATTGCGTAATGCCGACTCGCAATGCTCGTAATGGGCAGCTTTTTACCTCACGTGGTCGGGTCAATATTAAGAATTCCAAGTATGCAGAAGACAATACTCCCTTAGACCCCGACTGTAGTTGCAGTACTTGCACGGGCTATTCTAAGGCCTATTTGAGGCATTTATTCATCGCGGGCGAGATTCTATCGGCCCGATTGAACACCCTCCATAATCTTCATTTCTATTTGGATTTGATGCGCCAAATGCGCCAGGCAATCTTGGAGGATCGCTTTGATTTATGGGCGGAGCAATTTTATGCCCAATTTAGTCATGACAATTTAAAAGCGACCAGGTAGGATTTGAGAACTTATATGAAAACAAGAATTCAATTTTTAATGATGATGGGTATTATTCTTTCCGTTTCAATCTTCACTGCGGTGGTGGTTTTCGCTCAAACTGGAGCTGCTCCTGTTGGGGCAGATACAGTAACCGCTCCTCAGGTCGTGGCACCGGCACAGCCCGCAGGCGGAAACACCGTGAACGCCGGATCTGTGACCAACTCAGCGGGGTTGGGAGGCACGATCGTAGGCAATACAGTTCAAAACAGCAGCGCTCAAGCCGCACCGGTTCCACCGCAAGGGGGAATGTCTCAAATGTTGATCATGGTCGCGGTCATGTTTGGGGTTATGTACTTTATGGCAATTCGGCCACAGCAAAAAAAGGCTAAAGAGCATCAAAATTTATTGAGCGGCCTGAAGAGTGGGGACGAAGTCATCACGAATTCAGGTATTATTGGGACCATCACCGGAATGAGTGAAAAAGTCGTCAATTTAGAAATTTCTAAAAATGTTCAAATTAAAGTCCTCAAGAGCCAAGTGGGACAAGTAATTAAGGGAAACCTTCAAGACGCTCAAGCCTAGCCAAATCGGAGAAATCAATCAATGACGAATAATTCAATGACAACCAAGTGGTGGATGAAGTTTTCTTTGCTTCTGGCAATTACAGCACTTTCCGTGCTTTATGTTGTACCCACCTTTACTAAGCTTGATCCCGAAAAGTCTAAGTTTCCGTTTACCAAGAAAATTAACTTGGGACTAGACCTCCAAGGGGGCTTGTACTTAGTGATGGGCGTTGATTTTAATAAGGTTTTTAAAGAAATCGCCGATCGGCAGTATACTTCACTGAACGATGTTTTAAAAAAGAAGTCCTTAACGATTACCGAAGGGAAGGTCGTGGTTAATCCCGCCACTGCGGATGACCCTCGAATCCAAATTAAATTTGCAGCGGCTGATAAAAGTAAAATTTCCGACTTAATTAAAAGCGAATTTACACACTTCCGCTTGACCGAAGACAAAGCCGACTCACTCGAAATCGGATTGACCAATGATTTTAGAACGGATGTGCGCGAACGTACGCTCAATCAAAGTATTGAAGTGATCCGGAACCGGATTGATGAGTTCGGGGTTGCGGAACCGCAAATTTCTTCGCAAGGCAATGATCGGGTGGTGGTGGAGCTGCCGGGAATCAAAGAAGTGGATCGCGCCAAGGCCTTGATCGGTCGAACTGCAAATTTAGAGTTTAAAATGGCCGACGATTCCTCGCTTAAACCGGGAGAATTAGAGCAATTGATCGCTCAAATCGAGAAAGACAAAGGAATTTCCTTTAAAGAAGGGAAGGACTTTAAATTTTCGGACTATGTGAAAACGCTTAATGAAAATGCGGTGGGTAAAATTCCAGCGGACGATGAGATCGCATTTGAAAAAACGCCCCAAGGGCGTATCCCGTTTTTGCTTCATTCAAAATCGGAAGTCACAGGGAATGATTTGCAGGATGCCCAAGTGGTCCCGAATCATGAAACCAATCGGCCAGAAGTATCGTTCGAGCTTAACCCCAAAGGAGCAATTACCTTTGAGGCGCTTACCGGTGCAAATATTGGTAAGCGTTTAGCGATTGTGTTGGATGGAATTGTTCATTCGGCTCCGGTCATTAATTCAAAAATTGGTGCACGAGGCGTAATCACCACGGGTCGCGGCGGTTATGATGAGGCTTTACGCGAATCAAAAGACTTGGCAATCGTACTCCGCGCGGGCGCATTGCCTGCGCAGCTGGAGTTGATGGAGCAGCGGGTAGTGGGCCCTTCGTTGGGTGCGGACTCGGTAGCGAAAGGCGCGTTCGCAAGTCTAATTGGGATTTTAGCGGTGTTCATGTTGACTGCGATTTACTACCGTGTTTCAGGGGTTATTGCAGTGATTTCGCTTTTCTTGAATGTGATTCTTGTTCTGGCAATCTTAGTTTGGCTTGAGGCTACATTAACTTTACCAGGGATTGCGGGCGTGGCCTTAACGGTAGGGATCGCGGTGGATTCTAACGTGGTGATTTATGAACGGATTAGAGAAGAGCTGCGTCTTGGAAAAGCCATTGGCGTGGCCGTCGAAGCGGGTTTCGACAAAGCATTTAAAACAATCCTGGATGCCAACGTGGCCAATGGGATTGCGGCGGTCATTTTGATGATCTACGGTTCTGGACCCGTGAAAGGCTTTGCGGTGACCATGTTGATTGGTATTGTGACGACAATCTTTACGGCAGTATTTGTGTGTCGCGTGCTGTTTGATCTTTACTTGAACCGCCTTGAGCGCGCGAAATCTCAAAGTATTAGTATTTAATCGACTAAAGGAGCGAAACCAAATGTTTAATATCATTAGTCCCCATTCCAATGTGAATTTTATGGGCTATCGTAAAGTGTGGATGACCTTATCCTTGGTCGCTATTTCTTTAACGATCTTTTTGTTTTTTCAAAAAGGCTTAAATTACGGAATCGACTTCACCGGGGGTGCGGAAGTGAAAGTAAAAGTTCCCGCCAGCTGGAACACCGAAAGTCTTCGAAAAACCTTAGAAAAAGGTAAACTCACCGGCTTAAAGATTCTCCAGCTCGGGGACCCTAAAGAAAGCGAGTTTATGATTCGCGTCCAGCAAGAGCACAATGAGAATTTGAACGAAGTGGTAAATCAAATCAAAAGCTCGATTGGACAGGACTTAAAAGAAGGCGAATACGAAATCAAAGCGGCCGACATTGTGGGTCCAACGGCCGGGGGCTTGCTCCGTAAAAATGGCTTTTTGGCGATGTTTTACGCCTTATTCGCAATTTTGCTTTATGTGGCCATTCGCTTTGACTTTCGCTACGCACCCGGTGCTGTTATCGCGCTTTTTCACGATTCCATTTTTGTGATTGGGGTTTTCATTGTGTTTCAAATTGAATTCGATCTGACGGTGCTTGCGGCTATTCTTGCGCTCATTGGGTATTCGAACAACGACACCATCATCGTATTTGATCGGGTTCGGGAAACCTATAAAATGAATCCAAATTTATCGATCGAAGAAGTAGTGAATCAATCCGTAAATCAAACCCTCGGCAGAACATTGATGACCTCGATTGCAACCTTTGTCAGCGTTGCAGCGCTGTATGTACTCGGAGGGCATGTTCTTCAGCCTTTCGCGTTGACGTTATTGATTGGGATTGTGGTGGGAACCTATTCTTCGATTTTCATTGCTTCGTCCATGGTCATTATTATGACCCATTACCGGGAAAAGCAGGCTAAATCGGGCAAGACGCGCAAACGTCGGGAAGTTAAGCTTTCGCCTGAAGCCCACATTGGAATATGAGCCAATGGCAGTTTAAATCGCCAGGCGAAACTGCTTCAGACCTCGCTGCGGTATTAGTCAGTCAATTAGCTCTTAGCCCCATTACGGCGAAAATTTGTGTTAACCGTGGTCTTTCCACGGTGGAGCAGGTGACCGATTTTTTAAATCCAAAATTGGATCGCTTGATGCACCCTTTTAAAATTTTAGATTTAGAAAAGGCAGCGGAGCATATTCTCGCTACCCAAGCCGGGGACCCACAAAAGCCAAAGAAACTTAGAGTGTTTACAGACTACGATGTGGACGGAACGACCGGAGCCGCCCTGTTGACCTGGTTCTTTCGCGACATGAACTTTAATTTTGACGTGGTCCAGCCCGATCGCTTTAAAGATGGCTACGGGTTAAATCCAGGCGCGGTGGAGCAAGCGGCTCAAGACGGCATCGATACTTTGATTACGGTCGATTGCGGCATTACGAATTTTGAATCGGCGCGCGCTGCGGAGCGGTTGAACATTCATTTAATTATCGTGGACCACCATCAGATCGACCCTGTTCACGGCGTTCCCCCTGCATTTGCGGCGATCGATCCTCAACGAAAAGACGACACCAGCGGGTTAAAGCAACTGTGTGGCTGTGCTCTTGGATTTTATTTAGCGATGGGGATTCGGATAAAAGCCCGTGAACAAGGTTGGTTCAAAAAGCTGCCGGAGCCAAGACTCAAAGAGCTACTCGACCTCGTGGTGATCGCCACCGCGGCGGACATGGTTCCGCTTACCGGAGACAATCGAATCTTAGTAAAACAAGGCTTAGATGTGCTCCGAAGCACCACTAAGCCTGGACTCCGCGCTTTAATTGAGCGCGCGGGGATTGAAGTGAAAACCGTAAGTCCGATGAGCTTGGGCTTTGCCCTTGGGCCTCGGATCAATGCCTCAGGGCGAATGGGCACCGCGGAAACGGCTTACCGTTGTTTAACTACGAAGAGTGACGAAGAGGGGCGAAGACTGGCAGACGAGCTCGAAGAGATTAATCGTCAGCGAGCCACATTACAAAATCAAATCTGGGATGAGGTTCGGTCACAGGCAGAAGAAGGGATTGCGCAAGGGAAGTATTCGCATGCGGTCGTGGTCGCAAGTTCGCGCTGGCACGAAGGGGTCGTGGGAATTGTTGCGTCGCGAGTGACGGAATTCTTCAAAAAGCCCGCAATCGTGCTTGCAATTCGTGAAGACGGGATTGCAAAAGGAAGCGTCCGTTCTTACGGTGGCTATAACGTTTTAGAAGGTTTGCACTTATGCAAAACCTTATTGAAGGGGTACGGTGGACATAAGTTTGCGGCGGGGCTCTCGTTGGATCCGGCGCAGCTAGACGAATTTATTGCCGCCTACAATCTAGCGATTGGGACACTTAGTCCCGAGAAAGATCGTGGGATTTTACATCTTGAGGGCGAATGTTCCATTGAGGAATTAAATGTAAAAGCGTTGGAAGAAATCGAAACCTTAGGGCCATTTGGACCAGGAAATCCGGAGCCTGTATTTTCGGTTATCGCGTGGGTCGAGACCCAAACGGTACTGAAGGGGCGCCATTTAAAATTAAAATTGGCCAACCAAGCGCAGCGGCTAACCCATTTTAAAAGTATCGAGG
>CAIMNF010000189.1 GCA_903842755.1 Oligoflexia bacterium | reverse complement strand
GCTTTTCTGATCTTTTGTAGTCAGGTCATTTCACCCCAAAAGTTGCTCCGGGTTGATGCGCTTTTTTCCCGATTAATGGCAACCATTATTCTTGCGTTAGTCATTACTGGTTTCTTTGCACTTTTGTTTCAGTACGTCAGCGAAAGCGTACCCTTG
The DNA here is from genome assembly GCA_903842755.1 of Oligoflexia bacterium. GTDB lineage: Bacteria > Bdellovibrionota > UBA1018 > UBA1018 > CAIMNF01 > CAIMNF01. The sequence goes on along the minus strand of CAIMNF010000189.1, from coordinate 2,998 downwards.
TTTTTACTCAATTCTTTTTTGCTCTCCTTTATGATTCTTGCGGTATGGAGTCCATTAGTTACTTTTTTTCGGTATCTTACGCAGAAGTTTAGAAGTAAGTCTCGCCGTTGGGATTCGCAATTTGAAAAGTTTCACGCAGATTTGACTGCGATTACGGACTTACAAACGCTACAGAAAAAAATTCAAAGAGCTTTAGAACACTGGATGGATGCTGGAAAAGTACGATTGATCCTGATTGAGTCGTTTCCTCTTCCTCAAGAACTCTTGCGGTTTTTCCAAAAAAACACCCATCAAAAAGACACACCGATTTTGCATCGTCAATTAGTAAAAATGGAAATCGATCAAGAACTAACCCAAGAGTTTAGAAATCAGCAAAGGGCCTTGTTGAAGTTTTTGGATCATTATCAATGTGACATCGTTTTTCCGATTTTTAAAGAGGGCAATGTTCAAGCCCTAATTTTAGTTCGCCTGCAGACCACAGCCGAGCATACACCAGCAGAATGGAGTATCGGTTTTACGTCTTACTTCAAGATTTATTCCGCGCTCCAAGAGGTGGCAGAGGTGTTGGATCGTTTAAGGCAAATCGAAGAAGCCAAAGATAAAGAACGATTGGTACTTTTAGGAGAATTATCTGCCGGTTTAGCGCATGAGATTCGAAATCCCCTGGGTGCAATACGGGGAGCGGTGGAACTATTAGAAGAGAAACAAAGTCAAAATCCGGAAGGGGAATCCTGGATTAAAGTCATCAAAGAAGAAGTGAATCGTTTAAATCGTTTGGTAGGTCAGTTTTTAGATCTTTCGCACGTTCAAAATGCAATGCCCGAGCGGTGTAATTTATCTGCGATTATTGAAACAGCCGTACGCAATGTTCAGCATTCGACACGTATTCCAATTCTATTTAATCGTAATGTAGAGCTTCAGGTGTTAGGGGTGCCCGATCAAATCCAGCAAGTCATTTTTAACCTCGTTCAAAACTCAATTCAGGCTACCGAACTAAAAAAAAGTACGTCGGTATTACCGATTGAAATTTCACTTTTTCAGCATACTGAGGAAGGGGAAGAGTGGGTTGGGTTTGAAGTCATAGATCACGGCGTTGGTGTAGCAGAAACTGACTTTGCGAAAGTTTTTCAACCTTTTTTTACGACGTTTGAACAAGGAACAGGATTGGGACTGTCCATTTGTGAGCGACTCATCCGAAGCGTAGGCGGGAAGGTAACGTTGCAGTCTCAAGTGGGTCAGGGAACTACCGTAAAAGTTTTTTTATTAGGGGATTAGGGGATGTCCAGATGAGGAGAATTACATGCGAGACCGAATTTTAGTCATTGATGACGAGCCCAACTTGCTCAAGATTCTCTCGGCAATGCTGAGCCGGAAGGGATATGAGGTATTAAGTTATGCAGGCTTTGATCTTGCACTCGGGTCTTTAAATTCTGAAGATATTGATGTAGTGATCACGGATCTGTCTATGCCTCAAAAAACGGGCATGGATGTTTTAGCCTATTGTCGTCAGTATTCGCCCGATTTGCCGGTAGTGATGATTACGGCGTTTGGAACCGTTGAGTCGGCTGTTGGTGCATTGAAGGCAGGCGCGTTTGACTTTATTACGAAACCCTTTGAGCAAAGTGACTTGTTTCAGGTTGTTGAGAAAGCGATTGAAAGTAGGCGTCGAAGGAAACGTGAGCCTGCATTGGAAATGATGAGTGCTTCCGGGTTAGGCCAAGTACAAGTTCCTTTATTTGGTAACCAGCCGGATACGGTATCTTTACGACAAACCGTGGAGCGCATCTCGCAGAGTAGAAGTCATGTGTTTATTTTAGGTGAAATTGGAACGGGAAAGCGGAGCGTAGCCTCCGAGATTCACCGCTACTCTGATCGAGCGCGTGGTCCATTTGTACAGCTTCACTGCGAGGCAGTGCCTCCGGCGTTTCAAGTGAGCGAACTGATCGGGATAGAGAAGGGGGCATCGCCCATTGCATTCGTTTCGCGACCGGGCAAGTTGGAGTTAGCTTTAGGGGGCACCTTGCTATTAGACGAAGTGACGGCGTTAAGTGTAGACGCGCAAAACGAGTTGTTTTTAGCCTTGGAAAGAGAGTCATTTTCTAGAATCGGCGGCGCAAAAGATTACCCGCTTGACTTAAGAATCGTAGCAACCAGTTCAAAGTCGAAGAGCATGGATTTCTTTCTCAATAGTGCGGGATTTCATTTTGAGTTATTTCAAAAGTTAAGTGTAGAGGTTCTGCAGTTAAAACCGCTCAGAGAAAGACCAGTCGATTTAGAAACTCATTTAGCTCCCTATTACTTTGATCGTGCATTTCGACGCCGCGGAATTGAGGCTGCGTCCCCCAGTGCAGAGCTCTTGGATTGGATCAAGCGGCAGTCGTGGACCGGAAATTTGGGTGAATTAGAAAAGAAAATTGAACAAGCAGTGAATTTGTACGACCCGATGCTTCACGGGCAAAGAGTGACTCTTCCATCGGGATGGTGAGCGAGATAACCTTCTCGTACTTCTTTTTCAAACTCCAAGTAGAAACTTCCTGGAGTTTTTCCCTGTTCATAGGCAAAGTTCATTAAAGCTTGGATGTGGCAACTGCCGTTTTCTTCGGCCATTTCAAGTACCCAGCGTTGAAGTTTTGTTTTAGGATTCAAGGGGAGTGTTGCCTGTGAGTTTCTTATCCCATCCAGGCCGGTCCACGTTGCAGCAAGGCTATGAACACCAAAAAATGATCGTGCCAATGGATGCCGGTGGGTGTTTCTTTCCGAAAGGAGCTTTTCATTACCTTGGTAGTGAAGGTCGCCTGGAAAATGGGAGGTCGCATACAGGTCTCGGTCTAACTGCATGGCCCATTTTGCTGTATTTAAGGTGCCTGAAATCGCTGCCGCTTCCACGACCCAAGTGGCTTTTGAGAACGAGGCAATCAGCCGATTGCGATAAAGGAAATTACCTGCATAAGCGGGACAGTCGCGGTCGAATTCAGAGATCACCAGTCCGCCGGCGTCT
>CAIMNF010000188.1 GCA_903842755.1 Oligoflexia bacterium | reverse complement strand
GGCCGGCCAACGGGCACAACCCCGTTGGGGTTGGCGGTCGTTGGGGGGAATACCCAAGGTAGCTCGTGCCGCGCAACCTTGGGCGAGCGGGCGCAATCCCGTTGGGATTGAAGCAGCAATTCCCCAACCGCTCAAAGGGTCAGCTCGATTCACATGCCACCGAAACCAGCGAGGAACCGCCTCTTTATGGTCAAGAGGCGGCTGGCGTGACGCTTACATATGACGGTTCGTTTTACGGAATGTCCCCATCACGGTCCGGCCTCCGGGCGAATAAAGAGTGCATTCTTCCAAACGGGATCAGCCGGGGAACGCCCCCCGCGCCGTCACCAAGGCCTTCATCGCCTAACCGGAGGAACCATGCTAATGTACGGGCTGGAAGCCGCACCAAGGATTAACCGGTCTTGACTTCCGCCGCGATGCGGACACTCCTTCCTGCCGCATCCCAAAAGCCCGGTCAAGTTATTCCCGCCTTCCCAACGGCAAGGCGGCTAAAATGCTAATGGGTGACCCCTTTACTTTTGATGAAATGCCTGCTGCCTCTAAAGCTCCAGCTCCGCTTAAACAAACCGATGCAACTACACCGGCCAAGGGGTCTCGTCATGTAGTCGGATTATGCGCTGACTTCAATTTCTATGAATCGCACCTGTTTATACCAAACATCACATAGTGACGACTCAACTGCTATTTCTTCGGAATTGATAACAAATCTTCCGAGGTATTCGCTGCCCTTTTCCATTCCTGTGTAAACTGCTACAACCATACTATAACGAGAAGGGCATTTCTCCAGATACGACATAATCAGCCCAATCAGCTTGTCACCGAGAATTTCTTTGCCAATTTCAATTCGAATCTGTTCACAATGTATTAAATCAGCTGAAAAGAAAAACAATTCATTCACGGGCGCTTTCCACGATGCAAGTTTAGAACGGTCAATTCCGTCATCGAAGTTTGTCCAAAACTCTATTTCCAAATCATTTCTGATTTTATCCTGCAAATCATAAAAACCAGCAGGAAGTCTCTCCCCCGATTCAAAGCAACGACTAAAGGCCCTGGTGTCACGCCTTTTATCAAGTGCTAGTCTTTCATCAATATCCTGTTCGATTAATTTGTATATTTTCATTTGATGATTCCACCAGTTATAACCACAGCCTCGTCAACTTCGATAGCAATTGCCAGAGCTTCTGCGGCTTCTGCGGCTGTGGCAGCTTCATAAAGGGGTCGGTTCTTGATATCATTATATTAGGGACGGTTTACTAGGGTTTGCGCATGGCGGAAGCGGTGGGGGCGGAACATTGCGGCGCCGAACGGGCGGCGACCGCCGTGGCCCGGGCCGAACGCATCGTGGCGGAGGAACTCCAGCGGCTGGGCTGGCGGGAGGCGGATTTGGCCCGGCTGGCCAACGGGGATGCCGGCAAGGTGGCGGCGGCCGTCCGCCGAACGGGCGGAGACCGTGCTGCCGGTGAAATGGATTGCCGAGCGTTTGCACATGGGCGCTCCGGGATATGTGTACGTGCTGCTCTACCGGCAGCGCAAGGAAATAGGACAATATCAAGAACCGACCCGAATGGCCCTTAGATAAGTGGTAAAACACTGATAATAAGATACTTGCATTTGCGATATGCGGCGATGATTGCCAGACCGATTTATCGATTTGCTCAGGAATCCAAAGGCATTTCAAATGCGGTCATTTTTCAAAATTTGTTTCGCGATAATTTAAAATGCTTTACATCAACAACTTAACATTTTGAATCCTTATCTAAGGGCCATTCAGAACCGACCCCTTTATGATCCGCATTCAACTCCGCCGATTGGCCTAATTCCTCAGCCATTTTGATTATTCAGACGCGCTCTTAGGGCTATCAGGACACTTGCTTTGAATACTACTATGAAAAGTGGATTAAATATGCCAATCCCATTACCCCCCTTTATTGTTTGGCACCCTTTCACAGGCTAACCTGGCAATCTCTTCATAATGTTTAACCAGTGCAGCATCGAATGAATGCGAATGTTGGTAAATCCAATTCAAAAGTTGCTTTTGGATTTCACAGCGTGTGATTATTCGCGTTGTTCGGGTTTCAATACGGGTCATTTTCGCAGGTAAACACATTAAACTGAAATCTAAAACGGCTTGAGCAAAATAAATGGCGACCCCTTCCTGGCCCCAACTGAGAAAAGCATCATTAATGCAAAAAAACCTATCAAAGCTACCCGTTCGGTTTTTAACGTATACGAAAAAAAAGTGATTATCATCCGTAAGTCGATGAAACATATTGGAGTCAATTTCCTGTAAAAATGCCAGGCCTTCAATAAAAACCTCCATTTGTTTTGGGGGAGCCAAAATAATACATTTTCCGTTGACTGATTTTTGACTGGTAAAATAAAACTTTGTCCAAACAACAAATGATAGAATTTTGACACAGAATTTACGACCAAAATATGATAACAACCAAAAGATCATTCAATAAATATAATTAAATTTTTTAAAAAAAGTGGGGCAAATTAATATATTGGATTCCCACCACCATAATTAGATACACCTTGGCCTGGCATCGTCAAGCCCCCCTAGAAGGGGTCAGGCCTTAGTTTGGTTGTATCCGTATAGCTAACCCCGGCTAGGCAGGCGGTGAGCTGGCTGCCAGAGTGTGGTGATGCGAACCTCATTACCTCTCCGCAAACATTTAACACGGCAACAGCGGGAAAAAATCATGGAAGCCTGGCGGGCGAGTCCGT
>CAIMNF010000187.1 GCA_903842755.1 Oligoflexia bacterium | reverse complement strand
TGTGAACCGTAAGCATAGTTCCTTTAACAATCCCAAAGTGATCATCGATTACTTTTGCAGCAGGAGCAAGGCAGTTCGTGGTGCAAGATGCATTAGAAATAATCGTGTGCTTTGAGGCGTCGTAACTGGAGTGGTTTACGCCATAACAAAGGGTAATGTCCGCATCGTTCGAGGGAGCAGAGACTAAAACTTTTTTGGCCCCGCCAGCCAAATGCTTGCTAGCGCCTTCTTTTTCAGTGAAGATACCCGTACATTCGTGAACTAACTCAACACCCTGTTCTTTCCAGGTCAGTTTGCTAGGATCACGTTCGGTATAAACACGAATTTTTTGTCCGTTTACGATTAAGGTATGATCGCCTTCTAGATGAATATCCGCGTTCCACTTTCCATGAACGGAGTCGTGCTTTAACAAATGCACCAAGGTTTTCAAATCACCCATATCGTTAATCGCGCCTACTTTAATTTGAGGGCGAGTGAACGCGAGTCTCATTACTTTACGACCAATACGGCCGCAGCCGTTAATTCCAATAGTCAGTTGTTTTGCCATATCCGGGTGTTATACCTTTGACGCTTTATTCAGGCAAGTCTATTTGCGTCATGTGGAAATCATTTAATATTTTATGAATATTGTGTAAATAATTGGCTTTCTTCTTAAATCAGCTAAAATCAAGGGAGATGATTCAATTTTCTCCAACACTAAGGATGGTAGTGGGGATCGCGGTGCTGATGGGCTCTTGGGGACACCAATTTCAGAGCGAAGCGGCACAACCCTCCGAGACTCGGGCTTTAGTTTATCGCGGGCCAGGCGCCTGCGACGAAGAGTGTTCGACTTCTGCATATGAAATGGCCGTTCGAAGTGGCTTGAATCCAACATACGTTGGCCCTCAAGAGATCACTTCACTCAGCACGGATGGGCAGGTGCAAGATTTATTCAAAAACGTTACGGTTTGGATTCAACCGGGCGGTAAATCGAGTACGGTTCTTGAAAACATGGAAAAAAGGCTAGTGGATGCCCTCCGAGTATTTGTGCAAACCGGGGGTGGCTACGTTGGTTTTTGCGCGGGAGCTTTCGCGGCCACTCAACGCGTGGGCACCACTTCCATCGAGGGATTTAACTTATTTCCTGGACTGACTACTCTTTACCGAAGCCGATGGACTGCGGACGTTATTCCTGTTCAATGGGAAGGAAAAACACGTTACGTTTATTGGGAAGGCGGACCTTATATTTCAGAAATTCCCCAGGGAAAAGCCGAAGTCATTGCACTTTATCCCAACGGCCAGATTGCCTCCGCTCGGAGCCAATTTGGCAAAGGAAAAGTATTTATCACAGGGTTTCATCCCGAAGCTCCCCAAGATTGGCGCGATTACTATGGGTTAAAGGATCCGGACGGCCTGGATTATGAATTAGTGGACGAAATGATTCAGTGGGTTCGAACTCCCTAGATCATTCAGTGAATCTCGTGTAGAGTCGGGGGATGCAAACCCGCCTAATGATTGCCTTGAGTCTCTATCTGTGGACGACTCCAGGATTGGCTAATCCGCTCACGATTCAATTCAATATCGAGACGAGCCCAACCGTCTCCTTTTGGACTTTTGTAAAAACAATCGGCGATTTTGACCGGCATCCCTCGACTGCGATGCAAGATATTTTTTTAAAAAGTAAATACGGTACGGACCTAAGTATAAAGAGCAAGCTTGCTGAGCTCCGCCATATTCACGAGGTTTATTTCAATCAAAGCTATGATTTTCGCGGTTATCCCGCGGCAAAAGGCGAACTGGGTTGGGATATCGATCATCACTTTGACTATCAAGCAACCCAATCCAAAGACTTAACTGAATTTAAGAGTAGGACTTTGTTGCTTTTGCCGTTGCAAGAGCAGAGTAAGTTTTTTCAAGACCTAGCAGTTTTGAAGCCGATTTATGAAGAGTTAATCGGAATTCCAAGTGAACACGCCTTGAACGAATACCGCGAGCGATTGAAGCAAGCCTGGGACAAGGGCCATTTGTCGGATCTTTTGACGAAGGCGGCGCTCTTTTATCACGCCAACTGGCAAACGGGCGCAGATTTTTCGATCCACCTGATTCCGATCCCTGCGGGAACAGGCAAGGGCCACTCGTCCGTGATTGGGAACGTGATCCTTGTTGACGCTTTTCTAGAAGAGAAAGACTTATCCTTGCGCGCAAGTTTAGTGTTTCATGAGTTCTGCCATGCAGCTGCTCTTTCGCAATCCGTTGAACTGCAAAAGCAAATCACGGCCTGGTTTGAAAAAAACACGTCTCCGCTGCGGAGTTATGCTCAAAGTTTATTAGAAGAAGGTTTAGCGACGGCACTGAGTAGCGGATTGGCCTATAAAGCAGTCGCCGGTAAAGAGGATTTGGGCCCATGGTCTGACACGGAAGAGTATGATCGAGGGAGTAAAGCCGAGATAGACTTGATCCGATCGTATGTAAATTTATCGAAGCCCATCGACGAAGTGTTTATTGACCGCTGGGTTGAAAATTATGCAAAGAAATTTCCAGACGCGCTGACCTCGCCTACTGTCCGACTACGGCACACCCTGTTGATGTTAGACGAATCCGTAATGAATTTGAGCGAAGCAAAGTCACAAATTAAAAAAGCCACCCGGATCAACGTATTAACTGGCCATTCACTGAGTTCCAATGATCGCCTGATGACTGATTTTGAGGATTCGCTTTTAATGATTGTGGGCAATAAAGACTCAGAGTTGGAAATAGAGTCCCTTTCTAAAGCGCTCCCCGTAATGAAAGTGGCCGTACCACTTTATAAAAAACTGAGAGGTCCCGGCGTCATTGCAGCCTTTGCGAAAGATCGACCCATTTTACTTTTCAAAGTAGATAAGGGCGACGACTTCAAAGATCTGCTGAGACGAGTGCTGCTTGAAAAGGGGCTTCCGTCGGAGCCTAAGATCATTATTGATTAAAATAAATTTTTAGTTAGCGATAGAAATACGATGATTGAAGCAAAGGAAAAGTTAACTAATGGAGAGGAAGTTGTTCGGAGGCTGTTGCTTGCAGCGCTTCGGCTCTTAGAAATTGGTCGAAGCATTTACACGATTTCTTCAATTATTTAGCTCTTCGAAACCAATCACCACATGTCGCAACGATTTTCAGTGAACATCGCATCACCCGCTTTGCAGCCGAATGCCTTCGCAAATCCTTCGTTATTAAGCATGGCCATATTGAATCTCAAAGGGGCTGGCATATGTTCGTCATTTTGAATGTCCCACTCGAGGAAGTTCTTCGTGTACTTTGTACAAAACCCTTGTACAGAAGAGATAAAAAACTGCTGATCGCCTGTGAATCCTGCAACAATTTCTGGTTCACCTTTTTCACTCACGAGAGAGCGATAGCTCAGGTACGAGATGTTTAATCCACCAATATCGGCGATATCCTCTGCAAGAGTTTGCTTTCCATTAGACAATAAATTACTGAGAGACGGATCAACAAGCCGTTTGTCGTATTGATTTGCTACGCAGGATGCCTTTTCTTTAAATGCTTGTGCGGATTGGGCGGTCCACCAATTACGGAGCACCCCATTTAAATCCCGCTGGCTTCCTAAAGAATCAAATGCATGGGTCAGTTCATGCCCCATGAACAGCCCGATCGCGCCGTAGTTTGTAGCGTCCGTGTATTCACTTGAAAAGAGGGGTTCTTGTAGAATTGCGGTGGTAAAATTAATATCATTGTTCGTGTAGGAGTAGTAGGCGTTTACCGTTTGAGGTGTAGATTCCCATTCCATTCGGTTCGTCGGTGAATCAATTTTATGTAACTGATAATTTCCGTAAAACTTCTTGGTTTCAATGACATTTTTTAAGTAAGACTTACGGGTAATCGGTAAAGCATCATAATTTTGCCAATATTTTGGAATTCCGATTCTTCTTGCAATCGCCCTTAACTTTTTTTGGGCTTCTTGTTTAGTTTGCTCGTCCATCCAACTTAAGGCGGAAATTCTTCGAGAGAGCGTGTCCTGATAGCGATCAATCATTTGATTTGTTTTCTTTACTAATTCAGGAGTCATAAAAGATTCTACATAGCTTCTGCCAAGGGCATTTCCTAAAAACTCGGAATCGTTTAAGTTTCGACTACATTCTTTCCAACGGTCCATTGGGCTTTTTTGACCGCGCAATTCTCGTAGATTGAAATCAAACCAAGTTTCATGAATGGCATGATTAAGATAGAACCCATAGGTATTCATGACCTGGAATTCCAAATAATTTTTAAAATCTTGCATGTTCATCTGCCCTAAAAGAGTGTTTAACGATTTGATGTATTCAACCTGAGTAAGGTTAATCATTTTAGGATTGTTTATTTTTAGTGCTTTGAAATAACCGTTCCAGTCAAAAAGGGGTACCATTGAGCCTAACTCGGACACTGTTTTTAGGTTATATCGACTGCTTAAGGATTCGTCCTCATCCTTCTTTGCTAATTGAAACCTAGCTAAATTGGTTTCCACTGCAAATACAGAATGTGCGATTTGCTCCGCAGATTCTGGTGTTCGTCCAAATTTTTCCGCGATGGATTTAATATAGACCTTATATTTTTCCCTGAGTTGGATTTGGTTTTCTTTTGTCCCTTCGTAATGCTGAGCATTTTCTAAGCCAAGGCTACCAGGTTCGATCGCGGCAATCGTTTGCCGAGTATCTTTATTGTCGATTTGCGATCCAAACTGGAATAGCGCGGGGACCCCGATACGATGCAATTGAGCTAAAACGAATGGAATGTCGAAATGATTATTCAAATTTTTAATTTTTGTAAAAATGGGCAAAAGTTCGTGATGGTCTGAAGACTCGATCTCCTCTTCATTTACACAGCTGGAGTAAAAATCGCCGATTTTTTTTGCATATTTGTTCTTTGTATTCCCAAAATTTCCTTGAGCATATTTTTCAAGCAAATCTTTAAAATAAAGGTCGTTGCTATCCTTAATCTGGGAAAGCCCTCTGACAAGACTCCATTTAAAAGAGGGAACGGTGTGCGTTTTAACCCAATTTCCACACGCGAATTGATAGAAATTATCGCAAGGCTTGATGTTCTGATCGATTGCGTCTAGATCAAGACCTTTCACGGTTTGTGCAGAGCTTAATTCACTGAAAGAGGCACTGAGGCAAATAATTGATATAACTAAGGATTTTGAGAATAGTTTTTTTTGCATTGTTGGATAATACATTAGTAAATAAGTTTTGTCAACAAATTAAACCTAATTTACTCTTCATCAATTTGCTTGTCATTATAAGCAATGAAAAGCAGTGGCGCGCCCGCCGTGATTCACGTCCGCCTTCCTGGCGGCCGCCCTTTGGGCAATCCTGCGGATTGTGCAAAAAGGCCTTCGTGGCCTTTTTGTCGAACACGATAGCTCGGGCTTGCGCCCTCTTGCGTGTTCTCATCTTAGCAAACGCACCAACTAAAAAGCCTAGATCGTTGACCTAGGCTTTTTAGTTGGCGCGCCCGCCGCGATTCGAACACGGGACCCCCTCATTAGAAATGAGGTGCTCTATCCAGCTGAGCTACGGGCGCATGGAGTGAGATTACCGGAGAGGTTATCGCATTGGAGTTTAATTTTAAAGATCAAATATTCGAGGTGATCGAGCGGTCAATTTTGGTCGCCGTCACTGCCGTCGTTAACGGTTTCCGTTTCGTCGTCGTCGCTGCTCGCCTCTAGTGGGTGTCGGTGGGCTTCGTTCCATTGGCCAATTTCGGTGGTGCGGAGGGCGCGGCCCTTGGGCAAATAGGTTTGACTCATTCTTCTGAGATAAACCAAATCGTCCCCAATGCCGGCGTTTTGTTCTTCGTGGAGGGTTCCGTTTTTAATGGCTTTTATTTTATCTGAATCCATTGCGTCAGCGGTTAATCCTAAAATCGTTCCTAAGGTGCCGGGGTGGCTTTTAAACCGGAGTGGAGTGAGGACATGCTCTAAGGCATGGGCAAAAGAGCCCTCGCCCAGAGCCTGTTTACCGACGTACCGCAAAAACTTAGTGCCGGTAACCAGATTCACTAAGTTTTTGATTTTTTCATTTTTATCCATGATTCCCGCATCCATTAAGCGGGTGACCAGGGCTTGAGCGATTTTAAGGACGCAGGTTTTTTCGTCATTGCCGTCTAAAATATTCGATCGAATGAGGTCGTCCTGATTGCGGTCACAACGGGTCATGATACTTTCGGCGAGGATGGCGGTTAAGGTCATCATGTCCATTTGGTAAGGCTGAATATCGTCTTGTCCGGGGTCAGAGTTCGGAAGGACTTGGGTAAAGACCGCTCCGCAACTTTCTTCAAATCCAAAATCTAAACACGCATTATAGATTCGGGGAAAGTGGTCAAATAAAATTTGAGGGATGGCTTTTACAATCGTGATCCGCTTAATGAAAGCATCGTTCGGTGAAGTGACCCGCAAAGGGAAATGGTATCGGGTTAAATAGTCGTTTCTTAATTCACTGATCATGTCGTACACATAAAGTACCGAGGTCAGCCCAAGGGGCTCAATGGTGTAAGGAATACTCTTATCGTGATTCGTAAAATTCGAGGCTAGTTTTTGCCAACCCGTGCGGTAATCGCTTACTTGCGGAATAATGCTTCCTGCAAGGGCTGCAACTTCACTGAGGCCGAATTTTTCAATTTTAGCTAAATCTTCTTCAACATTAGAATCGTAGACGGGCAGCTCCTGTATGCGCCTAAGTGTATTGTCTAAAAACGAGTGACTGTCCACCGCGCGAATCGCCACCGTAATGAGGTCCTTGATTTGAACCCCTAAATAGCCCGTGTGGTCTGGGTCAAGGGCATCAAAGACCTCTTGGACGATGGCTTCAAAAAAGGCCATTCGGCTGACCAAATTTAGGTTTTTAATCCTTACCTGAGTGCCGTACTCTTCGTTATAAATTTGCGATAGCGTGTCGTAATTGCCGGTAAATAAACAATCCCCCCACTTTTTCTGGGTACAGACTTGCTTCTCGGTCACTTGGATCAATTTTCCTACCCAATGATTGATCAAGTTTGCAAGATCGATCACGAACTCGGGCGCAAATAGTGCGGTGGTGTTTTTTGGATTCAGCTTTGGGAGCCATTCGGTGAGCTTAAAAAAGTTATAAGGCTTTTGAATGTGTAGATCATTTGCCAAATCGGAAATTCGCACCAACGAAAAGGGCGGGTGATGATGATCTTTTAGCCAAGCCGTCACCAAGGGCACCAGTTGATCATTGCTTTGAATGAGTTCCGCACGCTGCTGAAGTGGATCAAGTGCGCCTGCAATAAAATCAAATTCGGGCGCGAGCGGCTTAAAATGCTCTACCATTTGCTCAAAGCAGACTCCAATTTTTTTACCATTCCATTTTTTAGAATCGATACGGTCCCCGCAAAGACTTGCTAAAAAAGAAAGCGTTAAATTCACTCCGCTCGGCACAGATGCTTTCAAATGGGGAAGTGTTTCTGGAATCCATGGCCCAATCAGTTGGGACATTTCTGGGGCACTGTACGACTCGTCTCCATTGAGCTTAAAAAGCGAGCTTGCAAGTTCCGTCAGCTCAATCAATTGGGACGACGTAAACGAAAGCGTAGTGGGATGACTCATCACCACTTGGTAAAATGTCCGAAGCTTGGCCCGGTTTGCCTCAACCCAATCAAAAAGTTGAGTAACATTGGTTTTAGAAACTCCGTCTTTAAACCCTAAAAGCCGAATCAGCGAATGCAGCTTTGAGACTGAGTCTTGCAGGTCAGGGCCCAAGTGGATCAATTGAAGACGAATTAAAGTTTCAATTTCAAATTCACTTAAAAAATCCTTTTCATTCCCTTTGATTTGACCAAACGAAGTGAGCGTCGAAGTTTTCCATTGCGCAAGTGTGGATTTTGAGGTGGCTTCATCGCCATCAAAAACATGAATAAAGGAGGGCAAGGGATCGCCCACGACGGTCACTGTTTTCTTTGGGGGCGCGCTTTCGTTCCAGTAATGGTAAGCCCAACCACAACCGGAAAGTCCTAGCATTAAAGCCATGCAAAAAAGCGCTAAAAGATTCCTGCAGTTCATTTTTACCAAACCCATTTAACCCCCGCGGAGATGGAATCATCGTTACGCCATTCCCCAAAATAACTATTATCCTGCCCGCTTAAAATTTTTGCTTCTGCTAAAAGGGCGAGTTGCGGATTTAAATGGTATTCCACCGTGTTTGCCCAATAGAAGCTCTGTTGTCCGGTTAAAAGTGTGGTTTCAAAAATCGTTTTAAACTCAAGGCGCGCCGTCAAAGCAAACGGAATTTGGGCATAGACCAACCAATCGGAAAGCGAAGGGGTAGTGCTTGGGGAGCTTAAATGAGTCAACAGTCCGAAAGTAGCGCGCGCTTTAGCAAGCGTTTGAACGGATCCCGAAAGCGAAAAGGAGTGCAAGCTAAAATCCTGAAGTCCTTGCGTAAATTCCACGGTAGGCTGGAACAAGACGTCTTTGAGCTGGGCCTGGAAGCCGCTCCAATATTGCCGGTCAAAGGTAGGAGTAACGGTAACCACCGCATTCGCGGTTTGATTTTTTAAGGCAATCGCCTCGGTGTAAGAGGTGCTCGGGTTAGGATTGGGCGCAGTATAAGCATAAACATCCACGTGCAAGCCATGCGTATCGTACCCGGCCGCCATCAAGGCGGATTGCTGCAGAACAATGCTGGAAATCTGTCCCGTTTGAATTTGGTAATCGATCGCGAAAGGCGCACCGTTAATATTTACTTGTTGAGGCGGAAGTTGTGCAAAGCGCGCTGGATTTAAGGTCCCTTGATTGGAAATACCCAAAGAGGGGCCAAACGTAGGAATAAAAAGGGGAGAATAGGCAAGACTGAGTTTGATCCCTGGAGCAACGTTTTTTACATAACCAAAGCCAATCCAACCGTCCACCACGGGTTCCAAGGCGTGGATATCATTCTGAGTCCAGATACTTCCTAATGCGGAAAAAGGCGTAATGGGTGTTGAACGCAGAAATTGCAGCGGATGATCACGTCCGAACCAAAGGGTGTCGTTATTTTCGCCGATTTCCACCTGATAGCGCACGATTCGTGGGTCCAAACTCCACGCCCCCCCAGCGCCCGATTCAAAGTATGTTTGAAAGTCGCTCACAAAAGATTCCGATTGATCCTTAAGGTTAGCCGCAAAAAAACCGGTCACGTCGTTACTGGAGGCGTATTTGCCACTCTCCAATTGCATTAGTCCGTCCAATGAAGCAAAACAAAATGGAATGGCCCAAAACCACGCAGCGATGAAAAACAGCAGTCTGCCCACCTTGCTCCCCAAAATCATGGAGCTGCAAGTATCGAGAATGGCGCATCATGTCAAATTGAGAATTGTTACTTTGTTTTTTTGCCTTAATGCGTTGATTGTATTTGGTTTGTCTTTTACTCTGTCTGCATATTCAGACGATCAATTGAACCCAGACCAGGCCTTCTTTACCTTTGACCAAAAAGTTTCACTGGTGGGGCGAAGTTATCCTATAGGAATTCAAGCGTGGTATACAGGCGGCTTAGATTTTTTGTCCTGGGGCGATCCGCATACCTGGAAGTATGGTTATTTCAGAGCAGCATTGAACGCCGCTAGCAGTGGAGTGGTGGACCGAATTGGATTCGAGTTCCAATACTTTCCCCTGTCCATCATCGGATTAAGTGCCGGATACGATTGGGGTGGACGCTGGTACCAGCCTCATTTCATTGATTGCAGTGTTTACGACTGCCAAGGCAGACTGGATAGCGCCTATTTAAAACTACAGTTTGCGGCCGCCGCACACTCTTTGATCGTTAGTGGATTTATTAAATACGAGGAGCTTAAGCACATCGGCGGATTGCCGCAATTTTATGACGAAAGTACACTTTTGCCTGGTCAATCGCGCGGGGAAGATGTCCTCACCACCAACCCCACACTTTTGTACTCCCTGAGCGACCGCTTAAATCTGGGGATGACCCTCCTGTATTCGCACGGGATCACGTCGCAGAGTTTTTCCAGTCTTTGGGGTCCGGTCGCGCAATACCATTTCGGAAAAGACGCGCCAGGCGTTGCGAACTCCCAAGTCGTGTTCGGACTCGGAGAAGATCAATCCACACTCGTTAGCCCAGGATTTACTTTATTTGCGGTTTGGACGATGGTGATTGATCCGTCGCTGTCGATTGTTGATTTGAAAATGCGCTAATATTCGAGGTGTTTTTCAATTCCCACCGCTACAGATACCCAAGACACATTCATTTGTGTGCTTTGGTACACGGCACCTGTAGCTAGACCTACTCGGTAACGTAAATCTAAAACAATACTCAGGTCTTCTCCGATATCCTGTTTAGCCGCTAAGCTTGCCAAAGCGCCAAAATGACTTTCATAATTGTTCGACGTGCCTGTCGGAATTGTCGTTCCACCTTGAATCGCATAATCCACCCCCGCCGCAATGGAAAAATAAGGCTCCCAAAAGTTATAACGATACAATAAGGGAATGGTCCAATACGACCCCGCAAAGCGAGTTAAAATCGAAGAGGACTCCGTCGTGGTGAAGGACACCGGAGCGTAAAGAAACCCGGACTCCACCATCCCCGGCCCAAGCTCTACCCGAGCATAAAAGGCGTAGCCTAATCCGCCCCCGCTCGAATCGTAATTAGAGGGCTGGCTGGGCTTAAACGAAAACGAAGGAAAATCGTCTTGAATCATTCCTTCCATCTCAAAAACCCTAGCGTGGCTGGGAGAGGTGAAAAGTGTTGCGACTAACACTGTGAAGAGGATTTTGGTCATGTTGATTTAATTATCCACAAACAAAGAAGAAGTGACAACGCTTTAAAACTGCCCCCCGATGATGCTGATCAATAGCCAAAGGCCCCATCTAACCCATTAATATCTGGCCCATTTCTTGAATTATTCACGGTCATGAAGAATCCATGTCCACACTTCGACCCCAAAAAGACCCTATTTAACGCCCGTTTGACTGATTGCACAGA